>JAYTTC010000250.1:0-27235 GCA_043745255.1 Verrucomicrobiales bacterium | reverse complement strand
AGGGCATAGGCGATCAGACCCACACCGATACCGAAAGGAACGACAGCGACCGCGTCTCCATTGACGCTGCTCCACGCAAGCACGCCTCCGATCGCAGCCATGAGCAGGTTCTGCATCCCGAGACATCCGAGAAACAAGCCAAGCGGTGTTTCCATCAACCGTCGCACATGCCAATCCCGATAGGCTTCCTCGCCGAGAGTCCGCATCACCCAGGCCTGCTGAAAATTTCGCGATGCCACCAGCGCGCTGGTGGTGGCGATGATGATGGCGGGCATGGGAAAGAACGCGAAGGCCACGCTCATCAGCACATTCAAAGGCAGAGCCCATCGCCAGCCGAGCCAGCGGGCCAGCGGATTCGCCTCCAGGACCAGGTTCGGAGTGGCGACCCAAGTGCTGAACAGGTCCGCGCCGCGCCCGACCAGAAGAGCGAGCAGCAGCCAGCACCAGATCGCACCGCCAAAAGGGACAACGTCATCCATTCCTCATGTCTTGCCGTAGATGTCGGCAGGAGTCTCCAGCTGAGGTTCGGTGATCCGGACAGCGTTTCCGGCCGCCCCGACCGAGCGGAAGAAACAGGACTGATACCCCTCATGGCACGCGGAGCCGACCTGTTCCACCTGGATCAGGAGTGTGTCTCCATCGCAATCCAACGCGATGTCCTTCACCATCTGCACATGGCCACTGGATTCGCCCTTCATCCAGAACTTCTGTCGCGAGCGGCTCCAAAAATGAGTCCGCCCGGTGGTCATCGTGGTTTCCAACGAGGCCTTGTTCATCCAAGCCATCATCAGGACGCGACCTGTGGTCCTCTCCTGAACGATGGCCGGGATGAGGCCGTCCGCATTAAATTTAAGCTTCTCAATAAAGCTCATGGCGGCTGAATCCTAGGTCTGCGTGGAGTGATTGCAAGCCAGGCTATTTCTTGGGGAGGAAGGTGAACGCCACCGCACCGAAGATACAGAGCAGGGCGGCCAGGTGATTCCATCGCGATCGCACGCAAAAACGAATGTCCGATAAAAATGTCCGGACTGTCGATCCAAGGATTAGCGCGCACCGCGACGAGGATGCAAATAAAAGTGGGTGAGGTGTGGATCCTTGGCGAAAGCCTGAATGGGTAGCGTCGTCTGTATCGGACGATTCGGCAGGGATGGGCCGATACGGCCCACACTACAGAAGACAACCCATGCAATGGAGAGGGCCCGAATCGTCCGATACGGACGACACTACGGAAGACGTGCTGCAGTTCTGTAGCGTGGGCCGTATCGGCCCATCCCCGTCCCATCTTTTAGAATCTACGAGACTCCATTCTCCCTCTTTTTTAATTCCACCCCCGCGATCATCCAGATCGTGGGAACCTTGGAAAAACATCGACTCCTCATGCCAGGCCCCTGATGGCAGCTCACTCGTTGTAGCCTTCCTCGCCATGTTCCGCGAGGTCGAGACCCACGGTCTCCGTCTCGGGATCCACGCGGAGGCTTCCCACCATCATGCCCACGAGATAGTAGATGGCCGTGGTTGCCACGACCGAGAGCAGCAAGACCACGCCTCCGGCTTTCAGCTGCTCGAGCCAGAGGGTCTTTCCCACAATGCTCTTGAGCGACTCCGAGGCAAGATTGGGATTGGCCAGGGGAGTCGCGAGAAAACCAACCAGGAGGGTTCCCAGCGTACCGCCCACAGCGTGAACCCCAAAGGTGTCGAGAGAGTCATCGTAACCGAGCTTCGCTTTCAGTTTACTGCAGGCCACAAAGGTGGCGATGCCGGCAAGCACTCCAATTAGGATCGAGGCGTTCGCGGTGACGAAGCCGCTTCCGGGAGTAATGGTCGCCAGCCCCGCCACTGCGCCAGAGCAGAGACCCAGGATGCTCGGCTTGCCGCGCAGCCATAGCTCCATCACTGCCCAGGTGACCCCTCCGGCTGCAGCCGAAAAGGTCGTGGCTACGAAGGCGTTCGCTGCGATGCTGTCGGCCGCCACGGCGCTGCCCGCGTTGAATCCATACCAGCCCACCCAGAGCATTCCGGTGCCGATCGCGCAGAGAACCATGCTGTGGGGTGGCATGGGCTCCTTGCCGAAGCCGAGACGCTTTCCCAGCAGCAAACAGAGCACCAGGGCCGACCAGCCGGACGTCATATGCACCACGATGCCTCCGGCAAAATCGATGCTCTTAACGGCCGCATCCTTGTTCGCGATCCCGTTCATCCACCCGCCCACCCCCCAAATCATGTGGACGCAGGGGAAGTAGACGACAAAGAGCCAGATCACGCAGAACAACATGATGGCGGAATACTTCATCCGTTCTGCAATCGCGCCGATGATCAGCGCCGGAGTAATGATCGCGAACATCAGTTGATAGATCGCGTAGATGTTGTGCGACACCCACCCGCCATAGTCTCCGTTTGGCGTCGCGTCCACGCCTCGAAAAAACACATGATCGAATCCCCCGATGAATCCGTTTCCCTTCGAGAAACAGAGGCTGTAACCCACCGCCCACCAGATAATCGGAACCACGCACGCGAGCCCGAGGCATTGTCCCACCACCGAAAGAACATTTTTACGGCGCACCAGTCCGCCATAGAACAAGGCCAGACCGGGCAGCGTCATGAACAGAACCAGCGCCGAGGAAATCATCATCCACGCATTGTGCCCGGGACCCGGCAGCATCCCGGCAGCGCTTTCCATTCTGGGAGTATTCCTGAGATAGGCCTCAATGTCGGCCAGGCGCTGAGACTCAGTGGGCACAGCAGCGAACAGACTCAGAGGACACAACAACAACAACAGGCACAGGACGGAGCGGCGCACGGTGCGTCGGTTCATGGGGGATGGGGTTAGCGAGGGCGCGGATTGAGGTTGGAGGCGAAACGGTTTAGACCGCCTGCTCTCCGCGCTCCTCGGTGCGGATGCGGATCGCGTCTTCGATCGAGGAAACGAATACTTTCCCGTCGCCTATCTTTCCTGTCTTCGCTGCTTTTACGATCGTCTGCACCGCGAGCTCCAACTGATCATCGCTCACCACCAGCTCGATCTTCGTTTTGGGGATGAAGTCCACCGTATACTCGCTGCCCCGGTAAATCTCGGTGTGCCCCTTCTGTCGGCCAAATCCCTTCACCTCGGAGGTGGTCATTCCCCGAATCCCAATGTCCTCAAGAGCATCCTTCACCTCATCGAGCTTGAAGGGTTTGATGATCGCTTCGATTTTTTTCATACAGAATTCGTGGTCTCCAGCAGGATGCATCGCCCAGTTAGGGTGCATCACAGGAAGGAGGGCGGCACTGTGCCGAGACGGCATGAATGTGGCAACGGATTTTGATGAAAATAGCTCATTAATTCAGTGATGAGGCGTGAGAAGGTCCGCGACGGAGCCTGCGGACCCCGATCAGTGCCCGGTGATGAGGCGCTCGATGAACCAAGCGGTGGCGATGAGGACGATTCCGACCGAGCCAAATCGCAGTGCACCGACACTGTAGAAGCGGGTATGGCGAAGTCCGTAAGCCAGCGGAACGAAGAGGAGCACGAGAGTGGCCTGGCCGAGCTCGACACCGAGATTGAACCCGAGCAGGGGCCAGAGGAGCGACTGTCCTGCGAGATCAAGTTCCTGGAGCACGCTGGCAAAACCGAATCCGTGGATCAGCCCGAACCCGAAGGCAACCATCCAACCGCGCTCGAGAAAGAAGGGACGGAGGTTATTGGCAGCGGCGACCGCGACGCTGGCCGCGATGACCGGCTCCACGAACTGAGGGGAAAGGTGGATCAGGTTGAATGCTGCAAGGCTCAGAGTGATGGAGTGCGCCACGGTAAAGGCAGTCACAGTCTGAAGCACTCTCCAGAGCGCAGGACGCAGGGCGGTCACAGCCTGCCAGGTTCCCTGCTCACGACGGACCACTGCGGGCAACAGGAGAGCGAGAAGGAAGAGGATGTGATCGTATCCGGTCCAGATATGCCGCACGCCATCTCGAATAAAACTCTGCAGTCCTGAGGTGGCTCCGATTGGGAGGCTGAACTCGAAACGCAGATGCGTTTGCTCGGGACTGAACAAGCCCGTCGTCACGTTGCCCTCCCGCTCCAGCTTGAGGATCGCACGATGCAACCCATCCACCTCAAACACGCAGTGATAGTCGACTTCCAACACCCGAGTTGTCGCGGCGGAAGGAAGGAGGAAACGAGTCACGGCGAACATCGCACCTGCATGCTCATCCACCGAGAGTTCCGGGGAACCGAGCGAGAGAGCTCGACCCTCCCCCCGAAAAACGAGATTCGTGCCGAGGTATTGAAAGAGCTCCGTCTGATGTTTCTTGAGCTCTCCCCAGGTGACATGGGCATCGCCATCATCGTCCAACCCGAACAACGCATCAACATCCCGCAGTGCCAGGTCAATACGGCCCAGGACGGACTGATTGGTGAAAGTGAGCGTGATGTACGCGTCACTCGAGGAATGAGCGAAGGCTCGAGGTGCGGCACACTGAAGCATGACTCCGAGTACAAAGGCAGCGCGCACCCACCGCCGCAGTGGATGCGAAGTCAAAATCTCAATCGCCAATCTCATCGAGAAGCCGGTTGCTGGGATTCCAGCAGCCGGAGGATCCGTCGATCTTCGAACCGACTGGTCTTCATCCAATCGCGAACCTGTTCAACGGTGGCGGCATCCTGCACTGCCAGGGCGGACTCGAGTAGGATTTTCGTGTCGGCGGGTTCCTTTTGAATCCCCCAATTCTCGCGGGCCAGTTCCAAGGCGCGTGCGGGCTTATGGAGGAGTTCAAGCTGGTAGCGAGCCTCTTCCCGTTGGTGGATCGCCTCTCCACGAGCCCGGGCGGCGGCAAACCGCTCTCCGAGGATTCTGACATGTTCCTGAAACAGGGGAGGCGATGGATTGAGGTTCGACTCCGCAAGGGCGAGCCGCAGCAACAGATTGTCGGAACGGGTCTCGGGTTCGACCAGCCTAGCGGCCTGCTCGAACCGGCGCTGGCCCAGTAGGAAGTCAGAATAGCTCGCGAGCAGATAGCCATCCCGGAGGCCCAGCTCCATCGCCTGCTTGAAATGCAGCTCAGCCTCGGTATCACGGTCCATCCAGGTGTCCACTTCTCCCAACAGGGTGAGCGCCCAGAGGCGGACCGACCCGGGTGCTGTGGGATTTTCTCGAAGGGCATTGCGCAGCAGCCCACAGGCCTCCGTCTCCTGGCCGCGCACGCTCAACACGGAAGCGGCCGCCGTCGCACTCACAAGACGACTCGTGAGCCGGGTGAGCCGAACCACGGCCTCGCAAGCCTCCACCCACTCGCCACGCAACGTGTGGATCGAGGACTTGGTGAGCCACGCCTGGGCATTGGAAGGATCGACACGAAGAACTTCATTTAAGTCGGTGATCGCCCCTTGAAAATCATGAAGACTCTGACGCACCGTCGCGCGCAACAATCGGATCTCAATGGGTGGATCGGTCTGATGCCACCAGGGAGAGAGCACCGCCTGCGCGCGGCCAAGATACCGGGGATCCGACTCAGCACGGTTGAGCTCTAACCAGCGACGGGCTTCGATCGCGGCGCTTATTGGATCCGGCGACCGCGCGACCGCAGCCTTGCCTCGACCGGCGAAAAGCGTCGGGACTTGGGGCAGACGTTCGAGCACCTCGGAATCGTCCGTGGGCACCCGGGGAGATGCCAGGCTCTGTTGGGTCGCGAATCCCAACAGAATCCCGAGCATCCATCCCCCAACCCTATTTCTTAATCGGTTCACGCGCTGATTCCATCGATGCCGCGCGGCAGGAACACCCGACCGCGCGGCCCGCTAATTCACTTCAGTCCCAGCTTCACCTTATCCCCGTCGAGGCGGATCCCGTTGAAACCCACCTTCCCATTCGCCTCCAGTTTGTAGAATCCGTTTGGAGAGGAAGTCTTGTCGGCGGTGAGCGTTTGCTGATCCCCGTTCCACTTCACACCGGTGGCGTTCTGGTAGGGCCCGGCCGCAGTGGCGGCAGTCTTGAGCAGGATTTCAATGGTCGGATCATTGGGAGAACCCTTCAGCGGCGGCCGCAGATACGGGAACTTCTCGCCAAAGAAACTGGCATCCACATAAGCACCATCCGTGAAGGGCAGGTCCTTGTTTGGGGCATCGGGCACGAGTGCACCCATCGCAACGCGAAGTACGATGTCGACGATATCATCTCCGGGACGCCGTCCGTTGGGGAAGCCCGACGTATCCCCCGCGAGAGCTCCTAGATTTTTTTGCTCGGCAGCGGCGCGGGCAGGAATGTCCAGGTTGAGACGGCACATCTCGCCTACGCTGCCGTTTGCGTTGAGCCCGGCAAGGCCGGTGGCAAAGACCGCTACCAGATCATTGCGCGGGATTGCGGGAGCCTTGGCTCCCGCAGCTCCATAGAGCAATTCGACCAACGCTGGAAAGGTAGGGTGAGTGATGTAATCAATGAATTGCGGATCATCCTTCGGTTCGCTCGCGTTGAACTTGTCCTTATCCGGAAGACCAATCACCACCTCATTAACCAAAGGCATTCCGAGTCTGGAGACCTGAACAAAGTCATGCCCTTGGATCAGGCTGGCGGTGCTCCAGGCTCCGATAACGTTGTGAGCTCCCTTGCGCAAGCAGCTCTTGGGAAGCTCCAGGCAGATAGAGGTCACATTCTTATCAGCTAGACTGTCCTTGTTCGCATCGACCGGCCCAAGCGGGCTGGTGCTGATGTTGAGGAGGTCAAAAGTTTCCCCCAGGTTGACCACGAATGGATCCTTGCGCTGACCGATGAACATCCTCGCCTTGTCCGGGCAACCGGGAATGAGGACCTCATACACGTACTGGTCTGCGTAGGCCGTGTAATCTGGAAGCGTCTTGTTTCCGATATTGTCAACCGGCTTGATGAAATCGATCCCACCCGTTTGCAGATTGAAGACAGGCATCTTCGAAGTCGCGTTGCGACGAGGCCCCTCCAACACCACGAGGGTGTACTGCTCCTGCAAGTTGAGCGCTGCAGAACTGTCCTTGGTGACCTGGCCTGCAACGACTAGGGGAATAGCATTGGTACGTCGATTCCCCTCCGGCCCGATGCCCAGCGTGATCCCGCGATACTCCTGATGGAAATGAAACTGGAAGGTGAGGTCTTCCACCGCGTCACCATCGGTGTCGATGTGAATCTCGTACACCGCATTGGTGGCCATGGTGAAATAGTTTGGACCGCCATAGGCATCCTGCAACGGGATGTAATTTGCGATGAGGGTCACGTAGTTGGAACGGCCCGGCTCGTAGCTGTTGAAAGCGTAAAAGTCCGAGCAGTCCAGCTTGGGCATGCTGGTGATCATGGGAGCTTCTCGGTGACTGGAAGCCCTGAGTGTGAGCGCAGCCAAGCCCGCGAAGGCAGTGGTCGCAAGGAGGCGAAAGGTTCGTTGTTTCATGATGGGTTGGGCAGTTTATTTTCTCGGTCCATGCCCCACCCGGAAACCAAGCCAGGTGCGCATGAACACAGGCAATACGGATGCGGCCTCAAAACGGATGCACGAGCCGTGAAGGAATCTCGGGGCGTTATTCAACCTAAGAAGCCTGTGAAAGAAACCGAGGGGAGTCAGGGAAACGGCACCAAGCGGCACCGAGTCAATTCGAAACCCAACTGACGACCCCCCTCCGTGGTCCGGTCAGCGATTGCGCCGGGTCCGGTGGCGGCGCCTTAACGCCGCCACTCGCCCATTCGTTAGCTCAGCCGCATGGGCATGACAACGTAAAGGAACGGTCCATTGATCTTGAGAACCCCGGGACTGAGCTCATCGATCAGCTCAAGGAACACCTCATCGTTCGCCAGGGCGGTCAAGGGATCCAGAAGATATCCCGGGTTGAAGGCGATGCTGACATCGCGACCCTTGTAGTTAATCGCCAGGGATTCCTGCGCCTCACCGATATCGGGCGAGTTGGCGGTGATGGCCAGATTGTTTTTCGTGAACGCGAGTTTCACCGAGTTCTGCTTCTCGCTGGTCATGATCTCGGCACGCCGGAGTGCGTGCAGCAGCTCCTCGCGTCCGATGGCGATCCGTTCCTTCGCCTCGCCCGGAATCACTTGTCGATAGTTGGGATAGTTGCCCTCGATCAGCTTGGTGATGATGGTGACACCGGTGCCCTTCTCGTCGCTTAGATTGAAACACGCTTGGTTCTCACCCACGAGCAACTGGACCTGCCCTTTGTCAGAAAGCAGTCGACCTAGCTCGGTCACCGTCTTGCTTGGAACGATGAAATCGCCCTGGCTTTTCTCGGAGACATCGGCCTCTTCCTCGGCCATGGCGAGTCGGCGTCCATCGGTGGCCACCAGTGTGAGCTTCTGTTCCTTGAGGCTGAAAAAGATTCCGTTGAGCACGTAGCGGCTCTCGTCGGAGGAGGTGGCGAACGCGGTTCGCTTGAGCATCGTCCTCATCTTCTCCTGTGGAAGCTCCACCTTGCGATCCTCCGCGAACTTGGGCATCGCCGGAAACTCTTCCGGCCCCAGACCGCGGATCTTGAAGAAGGAAGCCCCCGCTCGAACGCTGGTTACATTCTTGTCGTCGGTCTCCAGTTCGATCTCAGCAACGCTCAGCTCACGGACGATGCTGAAGATCTTCTTTACCGGAATGGTGGTGGATCCCGGGCGCTTGATGGTCGCGGTGACGGCGCACGAGATGGTAACGTCGAGGTCGGTCGCAGTGAGCACCAGGCGATCCTGCTCGGCGCGCAGTAGGACATTCGAGAGCACGGGCAGAGTCGTGCGCGTGCTGACGACATTCTGCACCGACTGCAACCCTGCGAGCAACTGCTCCTTCGCGATGGTCAGGTTCATTGATGTATATTGAATAGAACCTTTAAATGAAAAGGTATATCCGTATTAAGGGGTGTGAATAAGGGATTAACAGGAACCGTGTCAAGGTTCCCACAGGGACTTAGGTAAAAAGTATTCCGGTGGACAACTACGGTTCGAGGGCAGAACAAGGCGACCGAACCCATAGTTCCGTGAGTTTTGCGCATGTTATTCGCAGGGTGCCCGGAGGTTGCTAAGCGGTTTGTGCACGATGTAGAAGCTGGGGAAGGAGTCGGCAAACCTCCTCGACCTCGGCCAGGGTGTTTTCGCGTCCCAGGGAGAAGCGAACCAGCGCGCTGGCTGCGGCGGCACCCGCCCCCAGCGCTAGGATGACATGAGACGGCTCAATCGACCCGGCAGAGCATGCGGAACCACTGGAGGCGCAAATACCCTCCAGATCGAGCGCAGCGAGCAAGTTCATGCTGTCTGTTCCGTCTACGGTGAACGACACCGTGTTCGACAAAACTCCTTCTTGGGGGCTGCGCAACACCACCCCGCTCGGTGCTAGTTCCTCCACCGCTCGTACAAGTCGCTCTGAGAGTGGGCGCAAATGCGCGGAATCAAAACAAGGGGTCAGAACGCACTTCTGGAATGATTCAACCATGCCCGCGATGGCCGCCACATTTTCTGTTCCGGCTCTGCGCTCATTTTCGTGACCTCCTCCGAACAGAATGGGATCCGGTTGAAGCGGCGATCGGATGAAAAGGGTCCCGGCCCCCTTCGGTCCATGGAACTTATGAGCACACACCGAGACTAGATCCGCCTGAAATTGGTGAATGTCGGTGAAAGGGAGTTTTCCAAACCACTGGACCGCGTCGGTGTGGAAGATCACGCCACGCTCTCGGCAGAGGCCTCCAAGTTCCGCAATCGGCTGAATTGTCCCAATCTCGTTGTTTACTGCCTGGACCGAGACCAGGACCGTATCGTCTCGAATCGAAGCGATGAGATCATCGGGGTCGATGCGACCCAAAGAATCAACTCGGAGACGAGTGACTTCAAAGCCCTCCTTTTTCTCGAGGTAATCAAAAGCATGGAGTGCAGCGTCATGCTCGATAGTTGAAGTGATCAGATGGCGTCCCTTGTCCCTCAGAAGCCGAGCGGTCCCGAAGATTGCCATGTTATTACTTTCGGTTCCACCGCTGGTAAAAACCGCCTCGCTCGGCTTGCAACGGAAGGCGTGGGCAGTGCGATCCCTAAGCTCGTCCAACAAGGCGCGCGCTTGTCTACCCACATGATGAACGCTCGAGGGGTTCCCGAAGATCTCCCCTAGAAAAGGAAGCATCGCCTCCCTCGCTCTGGGATCGAGGGGAGTCGTTGCGTTGTAATCGAAGTAAATAGTGCGCACTGACTACCTAAGGATTTGCGAAACGCTCTTCCGAGCGAGGGTCAGCGGTATTGGAGTAGCCGCGAAGCTCCCAAAAACCGAGGAGATCGCGATCGAGGAAGATGATTTCGCGCACCCACTTCGCGCCTTTCCAGGCGTAGAGTTTGGGAACGATCATCCTTGCAGGCCCGCCGTGCTCTTTGGTGAGCGGCTTGCCGTTCCAGGTGTGAGCGATGAGGACGTCCTCATCCAGACAGGCAGACAATGGGGTATTTGTGGAATAGCCGTCGTAGCTCTTAAAATGGAGATGGCTCGCCTCCTGTTTTGGCTTCACTAGATCGGCCAGGGTGAAGAAGGCGACCCCCTCCCAAGCCATGTCAAATTGGCTCCAGGTGGTGACGCAATGGAAGTCGCTGAGGTCGCGGAATAAGGGAAGATCCAGGAACTGGGTCCAATTCAAGGTGACCGGGTTCTCCACTTGCCCATGGATCTTCAATTCCCATTTGTCTAGAGGGACCTCGGGCTGGATGCCGAGGTCGAGTACCGGAAAGTTATGGACCTGGCGCTGGCCCGGCGGCAGACGATCCTCGGACCGCGCGGTCGCGCTGGCCTTGCCGGCCATCTTGCGGGCCCACCGCTCCTTCCGCGCGATGTAGTCGTCGTTCATACGGGAATCTCAGGCCAGCCAGTGCAGGTGTTGGAAAAGGGGGCGGAGTTTATTTCTTTTTGATTCCGATACTGCTTGAGCGCTTGGCGATCTTCCGGCTGGTCTTGATCTTCGAGACCGTGCCGATGGCCAGATAGCGCCTCTGCACGCAATCGAGAATCGCGTCGCGTCGGTCGTAAAGCCGTTTTTGTTTTCGCGCCTTCACTCGATTTAGCACATAGGCCGTGAGCAGTGGCATCGCCAGCGTGGTGTCGGTGTAGCAGACCACCGAATCGGGAAGTTTGTCGGGGTCCACTTTGCCCCAACTGACCGCCTCGGCCGGGGTGGCTCCGCTGAGTCCACCGGTGTCGGGTCTGGCATCTGTGCACTGCAGGAAATAGTCATGTCCTTTTTCTGCAATCCCCATGACTTCCTGAATCTGCGGCTCGGTCTGGAGCATGAAATTCTTTGGGCTCCCACCCCCGAAGATGAGCACGCTGCTGTTGTGTCCAGTGGACTTCGCCTCGTAGACGATGGCCGCCGACTGGTTTACGTCGCGGTTCACATCGAAGGTGAGTTTCGAGCCGCGCATGGACATGGCGGCGACGTTCATTCCGATCGAGCTGTCTCCCGGGCTGCTGGTGAAGATGGGGATGCTGCACTCATAGGCGGTGGCCAGGACGCTCGAGTCCTTCAAGCCGAGTTTGCGGCCGCGGGCGTGCACATATCTGCCGAGCAGGTAGTGAAACTCGTCCGTCCCGAGCGGGCGCTGAAACTCGGGTCCCTGGATGACCTCGCGCACAAACTCGTCGGTATCCAGAAGCACATTGTAATCGAAGAGCACGTCGTAGATGCGGATCACGCCTTCCTGATGAAGCACGACATCATCGAGGAACGGGCTCCCGCGATGCAGTGCCATGTCGAGGCCGAAGTGGAGATCGTGGTAGAGATTGGCTCCAGTGGAGACAATCCAGTCGATGAACCCGGCCTTCATGAGAGGGATCAGGCAGCTCTTGCCAAGACCCGCCGGGGTGAGAGCACCAGTGAGACTGAGTCCGATATATCCGTTTTCAGGAAGCATCTTCCGGGCGAGGAGCTGCGCGGCTTCGCGAAGTCGGCCGCCGTTGTAGGCAAGCAGGGTGTGGTCGACCAGGTCGGCCGCCGAGATGCGGGTGCCGATGCCGAGCGGGTTGAGACGCGGGTAAGAGGCGAACCTCTTTGAGAGCGGATGCGCTGGTTTCTTGCTCATAGATAAAATTCGAAACGGAGTGTGGGCGAAGGATCGTGCGGTGAGAAGAAAAAGTAGGGTGGGATTTCGTTGAGGGGTGTGCGCAGATTCCGAAGATGTTCTCACTTTGAATGGATGACCGGCTGTTTCTCGAGAACGCGGACGACTCTCGGGGGAGTTTGACACGGAGGTCTGCGCTTCCCTAGCTTCAGACATGTCTCTGCGCGGAAAAAAACTCGGGCTGCTGCTCTCCTCCGCCCCTTCCCTTCCGAGCTTTCGGCAGGGGCTTCGCACGGCGGCTGCGGCCCTCGAAGAAGGAGTGACCGTTTATCTCTACTGCATCGATGATGCCGTCGCCGGGGTGGAGGATCCCGAGCTTCAAGCTCTGAGAACCGACGGCCTGATTGTCTATGCCTGTGCTTACGGCGCGCAGCGCCGGAACATTCCGTTGGGTGAGCAGGCCACTTTCGCCGGACTGACGGTGGTCAATGATCTTATTGCCAGCACCGACCGCTTCGTCAGTTTTAACTAAGACCAAGCCAATGAAACCCAGCGTGTTGTTTATCATCTCGAGCGATCCTCGCTCCAGCGCCCGACCCGCCGAGGCAATTCGCATCGCCGCTGGCGTCGGCACGTGGAAGAAGGTCGAGGTCTCGGTGTATCTTCGCGACGCAGGCGTGCTCGCGCTCAGCGAGTTTCCCGACGACTTGATCGATGAGGACAATTACACCCGATACTTTCCCATCGTCGGAGAATTTGGGCACTCGATCTATGTGCAAAAAGGTGCGCCCTTGCTCCGAGAGTTGGGACAGGCGTCCCTCGCCTTCGAAGAGATCGCGGACGATCAGCTCGCAGCGCTCTCGGCACGGCACCAATACGTCCTTCGTTTTTAATCTCCATGCCCACCATTCTGAATCTGCTGACTCGACCTACTGACTCGCTGGCCCAGGAGATCATCGCGGAGCAGCGACTGCTCGGCACTCACGAGATTGAGTGCGTGGATCTCTCGCAGCCCGACCCCGACTATCGCAGTCTGGTGAAACGCATCTTTGCCGCCGATTCTGTCCAGGTCTGGTAAGGGCGGCGTTTCCTCGGATCAGCCGTAGATTCTGCGCAGATCTGCCGGTGATTTGCCCAAGCGATAGAGCGTTGCCACTCTCCACATCTTGAGGTAGGTGGGAAGGACGCCCTTCTGCCGAAACCGTCGTGCTGAAGTGGTCACCGTGCTATCTGCTAGCGCCAATCGGCCCTCATGACGCAATCGTTTTGAGAGCTCGAAATCTTCCATCAACTCCATTGCTGGGACCCCGCCAATTTTTACGAGCACGTCCCGTCGAACGAACATAGCCATATCGCCGACGATTCTTCTTCCGAGGAACAACCGGACCGCGCATTTGGGTCGGGAGCCGAGCAACAGCAGGGGTGTGTTTCGAAAGCTCTTCCAAAAGCCGCCGGCCACTACGGTTCGATCCTTGAAACACTGAAGCACTGCCACGCCCGCGTCCGCCTGAAGCCAGGTGTCGGCGTGCAACAGGAGAATGACGTCACCTTTCGCGGCCAGCGCACCGGCGCGCAGTTGGCCACCGCGACCCGCAGGAGCGTGCAGCACGCGACACCCCTCCACTGCGCCCACCTCCGCAGTGTCATCCTGACTGCCCCCGTCCACCAGGATCAGCTCACAGACTTCGGGGATCCTTCTGGCGCGACGGATCGTTTCAGCGATTCCGGCGGCCTCGTTGAGGGTGGGGATGACGACGCTGATGGACCGAACCGGGGTGAGGGATAGATCGCAGCGTCGCTGCTCCTCGCGTTGGGCGGCGATCCAAGAGATCACCCCCACGCTAGCGTGGGACGCTAGGATCAGGAACCCTGAGCTCAGAATGATCACGGGCGGTAGAGCGCTCAGAGGAAGGACTGCAACGAACAGAAATTCCCGTACGCCCCAACCGTCCATAGACCGACCCCCCAAGGTTGCGATTCGCGAGACAGCGGTCACTGCGATGAACGTCGTCCACGGCACTGTCAGCGCGCCTGCAGCACGAAGGCTCACCCAGAAAACGATACCGCCCATGGCTTGTTCCGATAACGCGTAGACGAAGGCAGAGCGTAACTCGCCTCGGTCGCGGCCCGGTCGCGTGGCACCTCTGTGCCATTCCATAAGTCGACCGATCCATTCCAGCAGAACCGCGGCCAGAAAAAGCCATCCGATCACTCGGCCTGCCGCGTCCACTTCGCGGTTTGTGAGTTCGGGAAGAAGCAGCCACCCCACGCATCCGATGGAAAGCGCGGCGAGCGATTGCAGGAAGAAATGGTCTAAGACGGCTCGCTGGGCGGCGCTAGGGTCCTGATCGAACCTGCGAACGTAGGTCTCCGCCCGGCCGCGCTGCCAGCGGGCGGGCGGGCATCGAGTGAGCTCAGCGTAACGGTCGAGGAGGAGCGTGCGGATGGTGGCACCCAGGTGCGCCGAGGCACGATGGTAGCGCAGGGTGTGGTGCCAGCCTGTCGCTTCAAGAATCGACTGGAGAAAGGACAAACCGAGCACCGCGAGGAGACCGGTAAAGGATATGGCCTTGAGCGATTGCTCGAGTTCAGAACCAGACACCGTGCTTAGAGTCCAGGCGATCGATACCACCGGCAGAAGGATCTGGGCGATCGAGCGAGTCCGTGCGAGCGGTTCTCTTAACTGGGATCGGAGCACACACGGAACTCTGGAGGGATCGATGCCGCCTTAGCAAGCCGTAGCGCGTTGGAGCGGCAGTTTCGATACCTGGGCCGATGGCCCAGGCTGGAATGAGGCCGCGCCGTTGGCGCTGAAGTTCGACGGACCAAAGGCCATTTCGCCCTGCCCCTCTTTGTTACCTTCGGTAGAAGATCGAGATCGGGCGGGGATGGGCCGATACGGCCCACGCTACAGAACTGCAGCGGGCAGACACGAAGGGGGGAGGGGATGGGGATTAACGACAAAAATATGGGCCTGGGCCGGTTCTGCCGTCTGGAATGAGATTCGTGCTTGGAAGAATGGCGGAGTGCACGGGCCACGCACTGCCGCGTGAACCTCGCGCAACTCTCTTCTAGGGTTTGATGAGAAGCCTTGGAAAAGCGGGTTTTTTGCGCATTTCTAAACCCGGCATACATATTGCGCTCGGGGTCATGTGAACTCAAACACCTCCACCGGTGTTCTCTTGAGAAAAGCCCGCTGCCTCCGAAGCGCGCAACCCTCCTCATTGGTCTCTCCGATTCACTGGATGGGATGCAGCAGCCCTCAGGATTCAAAAAGTTCTTCCTCTTCCTCCGCCTGCCCATTTGCAGGGGGAGCTTTGCCTGCCTCCGTGCGCGCTTTTGTCGCTGACTTCCCTCTCAGGCGTGGACTCGCTCCACACCTGAGCCGGGGGGCGGCGTTTCCGAGCTGGACTTCCGGCTCTGATGCTTTGTCGAGGCTACTCCGGTGTGAGCGCCGCAGGATTTTGGGTTCGGGGGCTTCCAGTCACCGAGTCGATTTCTTCTCAGGTAGTTCTCCAGACGCCAAGGTGAGAGCGCTCAGGTGGGGCGGTAGGAATGCCCGCCCTGCCTGAGCCGCTTGATCGGCCACGTCAATGGCTCGCGCGTGAGTTCAGCCGCGAGATTCGCTTTCCAAAGAGGTCTGGAAAGAACGAGTTTCTCCCGCGCCTGTGGGCCAACCGGCGGCCCGTTAGATCTCGTTCCACGATACGGCGACATAACCGCGAAAGGGGGCGCTGCGGCTGAGGTTTTCGTCGTAGTGCATGTTATGATGTCCCTTCAAGGTGGTGCTCTTGGTGGTCGCTGCCCCGACGAACTCGTAAGTATTGCTCCCTCCGTTGCCGAGTGTGAGATCGGCGTTCGGCGCGTAAATGACCCCGGTGAACGGAGTGGTGCCCTGATAGTCCACGCGCGTGTTGGTGGGCAATCCGTAGTACTGGAATTGCGACGCATTTCCTCCGTCATTAACGATCCCTGTTCCACCCAAGATGGCGGTGGCACCTCCGACGTAGAGTTTAAGAGTGGCGTTAGTGGCAATCTCGATTGCGGCTGTGCTGGTGAGGTTAATATCGCCGGTGACCAGGAGACGCGCGTTGCCCGTGACGAGAATGGGTCCGTAGCTACCGTTCATGCTTAGGTTGCCGTTGATCTGCCAGTCTCCGGAAGACAGCACGAGGGTATAGCCACCGCCTGAAATACCGAAGCTGGGCGAGGGTGCGGTGGCGAAAGGCCGCTCAACGTCGGGGAAGGTCACATTCATGTCGTCGGTCACGGTGCCGGTCATCAAGCCCTGAGTTCCCAGGGCAACTGTACCGCCGGGGCCAGTGGCAATGTTTCCATAGACCTCCGCACTCCCGATGTTCTGGGAATTTACGAGGCCTGCCGTGGCTGCGATGTCTCCTTTTTGTTCGGACTTATAGGGATCGTAGAGTCCGCCCGTGCTGAAGCTGGGGTTGACGGAATTGAAGCTGTCGACTCTTAGGTTGTTTCCATGCAGGTCGACCCGCGACTTGGAGGCGAGCGCTTTGGTGAACAGCGAGTCAAGACGAGTATTCACCTCCACCTTGCGTGAAACATAGTTCCACGCACTGAGCGGAACGCGAACGAATCCCTGGGCCTGGATCACTCGCGGGGTATTCAGCGAGATGTGCGTCTGGGAGTAGGTCTCTGCATCTCCAAGCTGGAGTCGCTTGGAATACCCGGAGGAATCTTGCGTCCAGCCGTCCGCAATCAGCGAGACCGAGCCATTCTTGTTCAAATGGGCGAGGGCTTCCTCGATTCCTGCTTCAACCACCGGGATCGCGCTATTCCAGGCAAGAGAACGGAAACTTGACTGATTGGTGGCTCCCACTAGCGAGAGATAGCTCGCCATCAAGAAGCAGAGCACGGCGACCGTGAGCACTGTGAATACCAGAGCACCACCGTCGCGTCGTCGTTTCCGGTTGAATTGAAGATTCATAGGCTGGAGGGATTTGGATTACGTCACTGCTTCCGAATTACGATCTTCGCGGTTTGAGAACTCTCGCTGTTTCGAATAGTGCCTAGCGTCTTGCGAGCGCACACCCACTGTACGCTGACCAGCTTGCAAGTGGACGTGTCGGCTGCCGGATAGACGTCGTAGCTGCCGGCGACGGGGTTTCGCTGAAACATTGCGAAACCGAGCGATTCACAGTCTGACAGCAGTATTTTCGAGGTAATCCCCTTGGTGCGGGTGAGGGTGTGGGTGTTGGAATCAAATGTGAACGAGAGGGAGGTGCCGTCGTAGTCCGCCAGAACGATTTCATTCGTCGTGCAAGAGGTGACCCCGTTGACCTGGCGAATGTCCTGAGACATGCGATCCAGTGCCATCCTGCTCTCGGTCTCGAGGTCAACATAGTTGGCCGCCGAGGCAATGTTCTTCGAGGTGTAGAGCGAGAAGATGCCGAAGGTCCCCATGAGCATGGTGGTGGCCGCGAGCGCCAGCATCGTTTCTGCCAAGCTGAAGCCGCCAGACCGGGATCTAGTAGATGTAAGTTTGAAGTCCATGGCGAGAGACGAGGGTGCTGAGATCGCGGTGCCGGACCAGTGCTCCGGAGGTCCAAGTCAGGTCGACCGTGATCAGTTTGAGATCCGATTGATAGCTCGCCGCTACCGGGGCGTTGGTAACGATCACTCGACCGCTAAACGTGACGCTGCTCGATGAGTTGGTCGAGCTGGTTTGCCACTGAGGGTCGAACGGGATGCTAAAAGTGAGAGGGATGAATCCGTTGCTGCAAACCTGATCGAAGGTGTAGAGACGGAGAGTCTCCATTTTTTCGACCAAAATCTGAGTCGCGCGCAGATTCTCGCGCGAAGACTGAAGCATGTTGGTGCCCATACCCAGGCTGCCGTACAAAGCCACAATGCCCACTCCTCCGATAGCCATGGAGACCATGACTTCCACCAGTGAGAAGCCCAAGCTGTGGCGGTTCCGTTTTGAGATTTTCGAGATGGCTTGGGGGATTCTCATGATGGGTTTGCGTTGAGTCGGGCGCGGGCTAGCGAGTGACCGCGCTGAGTTGAGGCTGGGGAGCAGGTTCAGCGGGAATCTGGAAACGGAGTGATGAGAGGAGCTGCTCGCAAGCGGGGAGATAGGTTCCAAACTCGGTGGCAGGCGCACTGAACGAAACCTCCAGCAGACCTCCGGTCACCACGGTGGCGGCCAAGCGGGTTCGGGTGTGGAGGATGGGCGCTGAGGTTGATGTTTTCTGCGCTCGTTCGAAATCGATCATCCGTCCCTTGATCTCGGCATTCAGCCACTCCGTTTCCATCAATACCGCTGCGGCTGGATAGCGTTGCTTGGCGAGCAGTCTCACCTTCTCGTTGCGCAGCGTGCCGGCGGGGAAATTGTCTGGGGTCAGTCTCACGGTGATCACCGTGCGACCGTCGGGGGAGAAGAAACTGACTCGCGTATTTCCGTTCTCCGCTAATTCCCTCCACCCGCGAGGCGGGGCGATTCGAACCTCAAGTTTTCCAAATTGATAGGACCCTATGCCTGGCTTGGCCGCTGTGGGTGCAGGAGCCGTGCCTCTCCCCGCGCTGACTACGTCGGCGGAATAAGTCGGAAGAGTCTGAAGAGCGAGCGACAGACACGACACCGTCACCGCAGCCGTCCGTCTCAGCTCTCGGATCGAGACTCCCTGGTGCCTGAAAATGGAGGACGATGTTTTCATGACTTGGTTCCTCGAGCCTCTGTTTTTGTTTCGGCTCGACTGTGCGCACGGGGTCTTTTCCATTCCCTGCCGCGCCGATTGACCGCCTCGCAGCTCGCGTGCCAAGCGCTCCAGTAGGTTTGTCTTGGCGGGTCCTGCCCACTGGCTCAAGAGAGGACTCTCTGAACGCCGAACCTCGCCAAGGCAAGAACTTGCGGAGTCCTATTGTGAAGATGCGGAGACTCTGGATGACCTGAAGCGAGGCGACCGAAGCTGCCACCCCACTTTTGTGTCCTGCACTGGGGCACGAAAACGGTACAGCCGGCCGGAAGCGTGGGCTTGTATTGCCTATTCCTGGAGCAGGGATCTCAACTCTTGGACAGTGGCGATTTGCCTGTCGGCTCGGAAGGAGTGTGAGTCAGACTTCCAATCTCATTCCGGCGAATGTAGGCCTCGACGAAAGCGGCAGCCCGGTCGCGAAGCCAATGCCAGTCGCAGCACGCGACCCGATCCGCTTTGAATAGCGGCGAGCCGATTCCCACCGCATCGGCCCCGGCTTGGAGGTATGCGCCGATCGTGTGCAAATCCACACCTCCGGTGGGCATGAGTCGAATGTGGGGGAGTGGAGCTTTTACTGCCCGGAGAAAGGCTGGACCCAGGACCTCGGCGGGAAACACTTTGACCAGGGTCGCTCCCAGATCCCAGGCCAGGCTGATTTCGCTGGGGGTGAAGGCACCAGGAAACACCGGAACCTTGAGTTCGACGCAGCGCGCGATTACCGGGAGCACCAAGGTGGGTGTCACGATGAAGTTTGCACCTGCCTCCAGCGCTTCCTCCAGTCGATCGAGGGTAGTGACCGTTCCCGCTCCGATGTTCATCCGATTCTCACCCACAGCGATTGCTCTGCGAATTTGCTCCGCAGCACCGACCGAATTCATCGTCACCTCAAGACTCGTTAGGCCCCCGTCCCTCACCGCCTCCACGAGTGGCTCCACAATCTCGAGCGGGAATCCTCTCAAGATGCCCACAATCGGACGCTGCTCGAAGAGGTCTTTGCGGAAGGGATGGATCATGGAGTGGAGGGTGGGGTGGAATCGAGTAACGCTCTCTGGAGAAGCCATTGATGGCCTGCGATGGAAGCCGAAGCCACGGTCTCTGGAGGAACTACGGTGAGTCGATCGGAGAGAGCGTGGTACTGACAGGCGAGTGCGTAGGCCAGGCTCGTCGCAGGAGGCGCGGCAAGCAGCAGGAGGCAATCCTCCGCCGATCTGGCGAGATCAGCGATCTCGGCTCCAATCAACAGACCACTCAGAAACCATCGGTTCAGGCTTGGCGGCAGGCCACCCAATACCCCGCGCGTTCTGACCTGGAAGAGGCTGCCTGCCAATCCTCGTTCCATAACCCGAACCACTCCTTCAAGAAACGCGGCCCGCGCGTCCGCGTGGGCCAGATCGACTGCTTGCTTCGACGGTGTCTGGATCGAAACGCGCAGCAGGCTGTGCTGGGCCAGCAGGTCGTAGAGTTCACCGGTCATGAAGGTGCGAAAATCCACGATCTGCCGCTGCTGGAGCCGCACCTGCTTTGAATGCGTTCCGGGCAGCAGGACCAGCCCGTTCTCGGCGATTCCTTGATGCGCCCCATGGGCGAAGAGCCCGAGGATCTCGGTCTCCTCGCCTCGCATCATCTCGCTCCCGGTCGCGACACCAGAAATCAAATGAACCTGAGTGCTTGATTCCGCGGTTACCCTCAGCGGAAGAACGGCGAGTCGGGTCGAGGAGCCCTCCAGAGAAAACGGCACGTCGGCGTAGGCGAGTTCGCGCCATCCGACCGATGACGAAGCCATCCCTGAAAGCAGCACAGGTGGAATCGGGGAGCCGATTTCGGCTGCGGGGTCCATGGCGACGATCAACCGATCTCTTAGGAAACTGCCGAAACGTTCGTCGCGTGCCTCGCGGGAGGCGTTGGGAATGTCCGAGAACAGATCACGGATTCCGGTCGGTTCCCTGATCTCGTGAAGAACTTGGCCATCTGAAACGCGCACGCGACGGAGTCGGAAGGAGGAGGTTCCCCAATCGCAGCTAAAGAACTGGGTGTGTGAAGGCATGCGTCGCGGCGAGTGGTTATAACCTCGGCCTTTTCCGGATCCAATGCAGGATTTCAGGAATGGACTTCCCATTGAGGACATGAGATTTTGACCGATAATCACTCAGAATAGCGTCGGGGCCTCAGGTCCGTTCTTTGCGGACTTGTTCCCGACCCACTCGATGCCCTATGCAAACGAAGTTCTTACTCCTTCTGGCCTCCACCCGAGGTGTCGCTGTCTCGCTTTTCACTCTGCTCGCGCTCTCCACAGGATCTAGGGTTGCGCAGGCGGGAAGCTATGGTCCGCAACCTTTCACCTTCCCAAATGGTACCGTGGCCGGTTCCGATGTTTGGAACGACGGGCTGACTCTCACCAGCACAGGGATCGGAACACCCCCGGTGCCGGTGGCCTCCGTTTCGACCAACGCGCTCCGTCTCTCCGTGGAGGGTGTGACCAATACCTTGGCCACCTTAAAAGTGTCGGATCTCGACCCCGGGCAGGACATCTCCGCGTTTACCTTGAGCTTTGGGTTGAAGATGGCGGCGACGGGTCTCCCCGGAAACGGGTTCTCTGTTTCTTTCGGCGACATTCCGCCTGAGGATGCAGATGGAGAGCTGGGTTACGCCCTGCCCAAGGGGCTGGTGGTGGGGTTCCGAACCTTTGTGGACGTAGCCAACGGGCAGACCCAGGGGGAAATTGCAATTTATGCGGATCGTGTGAAATTGGGAACTTTCCCGCAAACGTTCTTCTACGACGCCACTTCGCGCAACATCTCCATTCATTGGGACTCCCAAGGGGTGGATATCACCTACGCCAGCGCGACGGTGGCCAACAATTTTGCCGTGCCTGGATTTTCGGCCATGATTGGCGATCGCTTCGCGATCGCTGCCCGGACTGGGGAAACCGTTTCGCAGACCGTCCTCATCGACAATTTGCAGGTCAAGACCACACCCACGGCCAGTGTCAACACCGGCGGCTTTATCATCTCGGAGTTTGTGGCCGACAATAAAAATTCGCTCGAAGACGACGATCTCGAAACTCCCGATTGGATCGAGATCTACAACGGCGGGGGCACGCTCTTAAGCTTGGCCGGCTGGTTCCTGACCACAGATCCCACCAACAAGACCCAGTGGCCATTGCCCAGTGCGACCGTTCCTGGAAACCAATATCGAATCGTCTTTGCCTCGGGTAAAGATCGAAGCCCCACCAATGGGACCTGGCATGCGAATTTCACACTTCCCAAGTCCGGTGGTTACCTGGCTCTGATCCGGCCAGATTTGACAGTCGCTTCCGAATACACCTATGGCCCGCAAAAGTTGGATATTGCTTACGGAGAAGTTGGCAGTACTCGGGTGCGCGGCTACCTGGAGACTCCCACCCCGCTGAAGAAGAACGTGAGCCTGGTGGCGGATGGCGTCCCTGCCGAGGACATTGTCTATTCGCGTCAGGGCGGGGTGCTTACCAATTCCGAACCGGTCACTCTGAGCATCAGTGCCCCCAAGGCTGCCAATGCGGTAGTGCGCTACACTCTGAACAACGCGATTCCGGATGAGTCGTCCGCAGTTTATAGCGGTCCATTTTCCATCACCAACTCGCGGACCATTCGGGCCCGGGTATTCATGCCCGGTCGACTTCCGGGTCGCGCCAGCAGTCGGACCTTCCTCAAACTGGATACCTCGCTCCTGCGGTTCGCGAACACCGGAGCGCCGTTTTCATCGAGTCTCCCAGTATTGATATTTGATAGCTTCGGAGTCGATATCGACTCTGCTAGCAGTCCCGGAAGCAGGCCCTTCCGTCCTAACTATGCGGTGGTGTTTCGCACCGATTCCACCAATGGGCACAGCCATCTTACTGACGTCCCAGACTTCGTCGGACGGAGCGGCCTTCACGTGCGTGGCGAGAGCTCGTCGGGCTTCCCGCAACGCTCCTACGCGTGGGAAGTGTGGGACGAAACGGGCAACGATGAAGATGCCTCGATTCTCGGGCTTCCAGCCGATTCCGATTGGACTCTCCACGGACCGTGGTCCGACAAGACGCTCATGAGAAACTACCTCGCGTACTCAACCATGGATGATTCGCGAAGCGATTATGCATCACCCCGCAGTCTGTTCGTTGAAGTGTTCTACAACCAGGAGGCGGGGCAACCCGTGAGCTACAATGACTATCGTGGAGTGTTTCTTTTGGTTGAGAAACTCAAACGAGCCAAGGGGCGTTTGAACATCGCCAAGATCAATCCGCTGGTCACCGACACCAATCTCATCACCGGCGGATATATGTTCAAACGGGACAAGGACAGCCCGGGGGCGAGTAGCTGGACCACTTCCGCTTTCGGAGTGGGGATACAAAGCCACGATCCCGAGGCCTTTTCGCTCGCGCAGGTGAAGTACCTGCAGGGTTATCTGAACGATTTCGAGAAGGCTTTGAACGGTCCCGGCTTCGGGGATCCTGTTACAGGCTACGAAAAATGGATCGACGTGCCTTCCTTCATTGACGCGCAGTGGTGGACGGAGCTGACCAAGCAGGTGGATGGTTACGTGTTCAGCACTTATTTCTACAAGGACCGCGGTTCCAAGGTGCATGCCGGACCGCTCTGGGACTTCAACATCTCGCTTGGAAACGCGGACTATGCCACTGGGGATCGATCGGTGGGCTGGCTTTACGATGAGACTGGGGTCGCATCGCTGGGCGGGGGGCTTTGGTACCCGCGGCTTCAGGCCGATCCCGACTACCGGATTCGTACTTGGGACCGCTACTGGGAACTCCGCCGAGGCGTCTGGAGTGATGCCGCCATCACCGCACGCATCGACGCTGCGGTGGGTCTATTGCTCGATGGAACTAGCACCATTGTGTCCAACAATCTCCCACTTTCCGTGCAAAGCCCGGCGGCCCGCCAGTATGGCAAGTACCCGATCCTCGCGACCAGGCAGTGGCCGAACCCTGCTGACGCTTTGAAGCGTTTCACCTTCCAAGAGGAGATCGACTCGATGAAGCAATGGATTCTGCAGCGCTTGGCCTGGGTGGATGATCAGAACCTGGGGGGGATTTCCATTCTTCGCCCACCGATCTTCAGTCGACCGGGAGGGGTCGCCCCCCTGGGTACTGCACTGAGCATCGCGCCGTTTGGCGGCACTCCTCCTCCCGGGAAGAATTATCCCTTGGGGACTGTCTATTACACCCTGGATGGCAGCGATCCTCGACCTTCAGCCTACCCGATTCCCACGACGCAGGAATTGGTGCTGGTTCCCGAGTTTCAGACCGCCACCTATTTCGTTCCGACGACTGCCAACGGTGGATCCAGCGCTCTTTTCCCGGACTGGAACAATGTTAGTCTCGGCGCGACCGCTGCTGGGCTCGACTGGAAGACGGGCCGTCTCGGACTTGGGTTTGATGACAACGCCTCTCCGCTCTACGTCAATATCGGCGGTGGCACCTATGGAGATGGAGACATCCGTGCCGCCATGCAAGGCATCAGCTCGACGGTGTTCATCCGCGTTCCCTTCACGGTGAGCGCAGCTCAGATCGAATCGATGGCCTCGATGAAACTCAAGATGCGGGCGGACGACGGATTTGTAGCTTATCTCAACGGGATCGAGATCACCCGTTACAATCTTCGAGCGACCAACACTCCGGCGTTCGATACCCTACCCAATGCAGTACCGAGCGTCTGGAAGGACACCGTCTCGGTGGTTCAGAAGGAATACACGGTCACCAACTTTCTTGCCAAGGTCCGTGCGGGCGAAAATGTGCTGGCGATTCTCGGGCTCAATCAGACTGTTGCGGATGACGACGCGCTATTCAGTCCGAAACTGGTGAGCACCGTTCTAGTGCCACCAGGGACGCCGATCACGACCCAGGTCTACGGTGGGCCGATCGCGATCAATTCCACCATGACGGTGAAGGCGCGGGTGTTTTCCAGTGGCTATTGGTCTCCAGTCGCCACCGCCACTTACGTGGTGGGCTCGGTGCCGGCCGCTGCTGGCAATTTAATCATCTCAGAGATCATGTACAATCCCGCACCTCCGGCAGGTGCGGAGCTAGCCGTTGCTACTAGCGCGAGCGACTTTGAGTATCTCGAATTTCTCAACATCAGCGCCAACACTCTCGATCTCGCCAACGTGCGGATGACCAATGGAGTGCTGTTCAACTTCAGCAGTGCGGATCCGATTGCGCAGAGCCTCCCTCCTGGAAAGCGACTCGTGGTGTGCGCGAACCGTGCTGCGTTTCAAGCCCGATACGGCACCCTCGCCGAGGGAGAGATCGCGGGGGCCTTCACCGACAGTCTGAATAATGGCGGAGAGGTGCTGACCCTGGTGGACCAAAATGGTGGCGTCATCACGAGCTTTGCTTACGGCGACAGCGAGCCCTGGCCGATCGACGCCGATGGCGGCGGCTACAGCATTGTTCTCAATTCTCCTTACGCCCAGCCACCGACGAACCCTTCGCTCGGATCGAATTGGCGATCCAGTGCGGCCAAGAACGGCAGTCCCGCTAGGGGAGACAGTCTGCCATTCACACTCGATCCCAACGGCGACAGCGACGGCGATGGCCTGCCCAATCTGCTTGAGTATGCAATCGGTTCCGACCCTCTGGTTGCCTCCTCGGTCGCCGTGCTCAGCGCGGGAATCCAGGAATTTATGGTGTCTGGAAGCGCAGCACCCTACGTGACCTTTTCATATCGCAGGAATCTGCTGGCGGACTCGATCGTGTTCGAGGTGAAAACCTCCGCTCAGCTAAGCGATTGGACTACCTCAGCACAGGACTTGATCTACGTGGGCACGCACAACAATGGGAACGGTACCGCAACCGTGACCTTGCGAACCGCGACCTCCATGAACCAGGCAACATCGCATGCCCTGTTCGCAAGATTGGTCGTTCATCAATAGCGAACTGCACGTCGCTCCTTCTGCCTGCCGGATTGGTTCAGGGCATGGGCCAATTCCAGATAGTCCTCCGGACCCTCCTGTTTTCGTGTCTTCTTTTCGAATCCACCCGTGCTCGAGAAATCCGGCGTCACCGTGCCGACCGCCTTGTAGAGTGCTCCGTTGCCATCGAGATGATGTCGCGTGAGGAGTTCCTCACCGAGCACCTCGGAGTGCATGGCAAGCTGCCAGAACTCTCCGTTGAGCTGCACCCTCACCGGATAGTGAAACGGTGCAGCCGAACCTGCCTGCTCCTGCAGCCAGAAAGACAAATGCTGGCGCAGATACGTGGGGTCGCCGAATTCGGCCATCAGAGAGGTGTGTTTCACCCGCCCGCCCTGTCCCGGATGCCGAAACGGATGATCATGCGGAAATTCGATTCGATGTGATTTTTTTGGAAAGCCCGCGGTGCTGTTGCCTCGCACCTTCACGAAAACGTTGTCGTAGAATTCCCCGCTACAGTTAAAACAGCCTCTTGCACCTTGCTCGGAATTCGCTCGCCGTAGCTGCTGACTCGGCAAGAACAATTCGAAGATAGGCAGTGCGCTAGTGATGCTGTTCCCAGGGATCACCACACCGAAGTAACGCGAGGAGAGCGTCGTATTCCCGAACACAGGTAGCTGCGAGGTATGGCTCGCAATGTCTGTTGCGGTGACTCGCCATCGGAGAAACTCGCCCTTCTGGGCTGCCTCTCCTGGCAGGATCGCCGTCCAGACTCCCACTCCCGACTGAGCCATGATTGTGTTTGTCTCGTGATGAAAGGAAGCCCGCCAATGCAGGGTCATATTGGTGATTTCCGAACTTAGAGGAGCGGCACGAGCCGTGATGGTAACCGACTCTCCAGGCTTCGGAATTTGTGGCGAATGGAAAGCCGAGAGAATCCTTGGCCCGGGATATTGAAGAGTCGACTCATTCGCTTTTCCTGGCGTGGGACTCGCGAAGAAGACGGCCTGAGTGATCCCCGGGAGAAATCCGTAGGATACATCCGGAGATTGCGGGGGATATTTCGGCGCGAACTCCGTCGCCACTGAACCCTCAGATCGCAGAAGCGCGAGGTACTCGCCCGCGCTGCCGAGTCTGAAGTTCGTATGCAGGGAGGAGTTCGTATCCCGTCTATCTTTTCCGGAGGCCCAGATCACCAGATGGCCTCCTGCGGAGAGAGTGAGAGCAGGGAATTTCCAACCGCGCAAATGCGAGGACTCGAATCATGGCACCATTGAAAACCCTCTGAGATTGGAATACGGAGACAAAGGGCTAGTGAACGATGGCCGAAGTCGGAGCGCAATCTGACGAATCGTTCAGTGCGAACCGGCCCCCCACTCTTACTTTGCCGAGGCCTGCTTGGGCGGTTCAATGTCCCACACGACATTATACCAGCCGAGGAACATCTCGTTGAAAGACTGTTCGCCCCAATGGACTGTCAGCTTCGGATCTGGGTTGGATGGGTTCTGAGGGGAGTTATCGTAACCGCCGGTCAGCACGACCCAGGATCCTGCAGGGATTTTGCGGGGCTTCTCCAGCACGTATGTCCTTTGCCAGTTGAAATCGTAGCGCGGGATG
>JAYTTC010000249.1:0-7321 GCA_043745255.1 Verrucomicrobiales bacterium | reverse complement strand
GGTGCGGGGTGTGATTAAAAGTGAGTGAGAAAGGAGTCTCGCAGATTCGAGGATATGGGACGGGGATGGGCCGATACGGCCCACACTACAGTCCGGCTTCTGTAGTGTCGTCCGTATCGGACGATCCGGGCGGGGATGCGCCGATACGCGCACGCTACAGAATGGGCTGAAAGAGATTCTACGTCCGACGCCCTGCGAGGCCGCTGAAGCTCTGGACGTGCAGCTCAGTCAGGTTGCTTTGAGAGCAGCCGACGGCGGGTGTCCTGGAGGCGATCCACGAGGATCTGGGCGACTCGCTTCAATAGCGGATAGCCAAAGTTCGGATCCGCTTCACCTAGCTCACGGAGACGCGTGCCATAGAGAAAAATGGCCTGTACCGGCTCGATGGCCACTGCGCTGAATCGCCAGTAGTGTGGGGGAAATAGCCAGGACCACCCCAAAACGCTTCCAGGGCCAAGCGTCTGCAAGGTGACCATCCGCCCTTCCGCCGCCTCGGCCTGGAGTTCGATCTTGCCGGCCTCCACCAGATAAAACCGATTCGCAAGATCCCCTACGTTGAAGATCGACTGACCGCGATGAAACTCCACCGGCATGGCGCATGAGGCGAGCATGGGGAGGAATTGCTCCGGGAAACCTGCGAAGAACGGGTGCTCGCGAATCCGTCGGATTACCTCCTCCGGCTTCGATTTGGTGTAAATGCCGGTTGATCCTTCGGCCGTTGATTCGACGTCGTCCATAGTGACACTCTAGTTCAAAGCTCCCATGCCCGCTCAACATCGCTTGGCAAACGCTAGGATGCAATTGGCACCGGGATTCAAAGAGCTAGGGACAGCCTGCCTCGTAGTCAAGTTGGGATTGAAACAGGGCGAGAGAGACCTATTGCTTCCTCAATGAAAATCGCTTTACTGCTCGAGGCTATTCCAGCTGCTGGTGCAGTGAAGGTCGCCTCACTACCAAGACCATGAGTTCCACCGAAACGCTGCTCGCTCCACCTGCACCGCGTCCGCGATTGCCGGAATGGCTCCGTATCAAGCTGCCCACAAGCGACACCTTCGCCCAAACCCGGGGCCTGCTGCAGGACCTGCGTCTGCACACCGTCTGCGAAAGCGCGAAATGTCCCAATCACTGGGAGTGCTGGAGCAAGGGAACGGCGACCTTCATGATCGCAGGAGATCGGTGCACGCGGGCCTGTGGGTTTTGCGCAGTTTCCACCGCCAAACCACTCCCGATAGAGGCGGATGAACCGCAGCGTGTGGCCGAGGCCACCCGTCGAATGAAGCTGAATCACGTGGTGATCACGGCGGTGGCACGGGATGACATGCCCGACGGCGGCGCGGAGCATTTTCGCCTGACCGTCGAAGCCGTCCGCAGCCTCAACCCCGGCATCATCATCGAGGTACTCGTGCCGGATTTTCTAGACAAAGATGACTGCATTGAGAAGGTCCTCGCAGCGCGGCCAGAGGTCTACAATCACAACCTAGAGACCGTGCGTCGCCTGACTCCGAGTGTGCGACATCGCGCCACCTACGACCGCTCGCTGAGCGTTCTAAGCAAGGTCAAGGAGCGCGCAGGACATTCCATCTACACCAAGTCGGGCATCATGTTGGGACTGGGTGAGACGGAAGAGGAACTGCTGACGGCGATGCGCGATCTGCGACAGGTCGGCTGCGACATTCTCACTCTTGGTCAATACTTGCAGCCGACTCTCAAACATCTCCCCGTCGTGGAATTTGTACGTCCTGAACGCTTCGAGGCCTATGGGCAGATGGCTCGCGAGATGGGATTTGTTCATGTCGCCAGCGGTCCGAGGGTAAGAAGCTCCTATCACGCGGACGAGTTCTCTCCGATCCCTCCTGCGGCGCCGTGACGGAGGAGATCGGCGATCCCCAAGAGGACAGGAAGCGAAGCGATTGGTACTACTGCGGCGTGGTAGAGCCGCCGCCGGGAATAGGGAGTTCGGGTGGGACAGGAATCTTGTAGCGTGGTGCCGAAGTTCTCTGAGGCCGACTCGGCGTATCTGTCGGTGCACCGGAGTTGATAATCCCACCCCCGGGCGTCGAATAGATCGGAGATGAATTTCCACCATAGGAGGGTGCAGAGCCCACGCCACCCACCGAGTTGATCGACCCCTTGCTGCCCAACCGCGGCCCCGCATCAGATAAACCGCCGATGATCACAGAACCATTTGCATCGTTCCCGCCGCCCACGATAGAGGTTGAATTCGCGACGGGCTGTGGGGCCAGACTGGCGTTGGGGTTCCCGCCCATATTGGGAGGTGACATTCCAGGAATCCGCGGCGGATACCCAGGGGCCCCTGATGTCATCCCGGGGATCGGAGCCGCAGGTCCTGGGTTTGATTCCATTTTCGCGAAAGAGACATTGGTCAACTGACCGTGATTGCTCAGACGCACGGAATTGTTCGCGATATTGATCGCAAGCAATTCAACCCCGTTGTTTCGCTCACCTTCCTTCAAGGTCACAAACGTGGGAATCGCCTTAGCCGAGCCCTGCTCGATAAAAACGAACATCGCCATCTTTTTTCCCAATAGATCCGTCACACCGGTCAACCGAACGGTAATCGGAGGAGGGGGAGGCGGCGGAGGGGCGATATTCTCGTCCGAAGGAGGAGGGGGGGGAGGAAGCAGACCAAATGCGTTTCGAATCGGAATCGCCAGATACGGATTCGCGGGAGGGACTGATGACGGATCAGGATCCGGCGATACCGCAGGCGCTGGGACCTCCTGCGGCGAGGAGGGTAGGAGCGCTTGCTCAGCCCACAAGGAGCCCAGGGCGAGGGTCGCCAGGAATACTCCCGTCTGCCATCCCGAACAGTTAGCCCGACAGCTCATACGTTGGTGATACAGTTCCACAACACTGGGTCCAACACCAATCCGAAACTTCAGTTGCGGCTGGACCGACTAAAAAGAAAGAGGCGGTGAGAGACATCCGTCACTCACCGCCTCTGAAGCTATTATCGGCCAACTAGTAGGCTGCTTGAACTCCCTTGATGGACCGCTTCTGCATCCAGGGCATCATGCTGCGCAAACGCTCGCCCACCTTTTCAATTCCATGGGTCTGTCCCTTTTTCAGCAGTGCATTGTACCTTTTATAACCGGTTTCGTACTCCTTCACCCAGCCCTTGGCGAATCGTCCGGTCTGAATGTCTTTCAGCGCCTTCTTCATCCGCTTCTTGACGCTGGCATCGACGATTTTCGGGCCGACGGTCACATCGCCCCATTTCGCGGTTTCGGAGATCGAGAAACGCATTCCGCTGACGCCGGCCTCGTTCATCAGATCGACGATCAACTTCAGCTCGTGGAGGCATTCGAAATAGGCCATCTCGGGCTGATAGCCGGCCTCGATCAGGGTTTCGTAGCCCGCCAACACCAGCGCGCTCACCCCGCCACAAAGAACCGTCTGTTCGCCAAAGAGATCCGTTTCGGTCTCTTCCTTAAAGGTGGTTTCAATCACTCCGGCGCGAGTGCCGCCCACGCCCTTCGCCCAGGCCAGGGCGATCTTCTTAGCCTGCTTGCTCGGGTTCTGATGAACCGCGATGAGGGCGGGAACCCCCTTGCCCTCGGTAAACTGACGGCGAACGATATGTCCCGGCCCTTTCGGAGCCACCAGGATCACATCGACGTTCTTCGGCGGAACGATGGTTTTGAAATGAATCGAAAAACCATGCGAGAAGAGAAGTGTCTTGCCCTTGACCAGATTGGGGGCGATGTCCTTTTTGTAGGCGGCAGCCTGCTTGGTGTCGGGAAGCGCGACGAAAATCACATCGGCGCGGCGGACCGCCTCGGCGGTCGGATACACTTCAAAGCCCTTCTCTTTCGCCACCGCGATCGACTTGCTTCCCTCGTAGAGTCCGATGATGACGTTGGCACCACTTTCCTTGAGGTTGAGCGCATGTGCGTGGCCTTGGGAACCAAAGCCGAGCACAGCGAGAGTCTTATTTCGAAACACGCTCAGATCAGCATCTTTGTCAGTATAAACTTTTGCAGGCATGGGGTCGTATGGGGTTGGGAGTTGGGATGAAATTAGCTATCTGCGAGCAAGAGCCACCTTGCCGGTCCGGGTCAGTTCCTGAACGCCGAAAGTTCGCATGAGCTCGATGAACTTCTCGATCTTGCTCTCGTCACCGGTGACTTCGATGGTCAGGCTGGCGGGCTGAACATCGACAATCTTGGCACGGAAAATATCGGTGATTTGCATCACTTCGGCGCGGGACTTGGAATCCACCTTCACCTTGAGTAACACCAGCTCGCGATCGACGTACTCACCCTCGCGGTAGTCCTGGACCTCGATCACGTTCACGAGCTTGTTCAGTTGCTTGACGATCTGCTCCACGGTGGCGTCATCGCCGCGCGTGACGATGGTCATGCGGGAGCTCTTGGGATCGTGGGTCGGAGCGACGTTGAGCGAGTCGATATTGTAACCACGGCCACTGAAAAGCCCGGCAACTCGCGTCAAAACGCCGAACTTGTTTTCCACCAGGACTGAGATGGTGTGTCGCATAAATGGGTAGTCGGTAAATCAGCACTCAATAATCCGCAATTCGCTAAAATCAAAAAACCCGCCTGCCAGTGGGGGCAGCGGGCGACCTGTGAGCTCGAAACAAGCACCCCGGTCGCGTCAGTCGAATACGACGACGACTGCGACATTTACGTAGGTGCCGACCGAGAAAAACATAGGGGCGAAAAACTAATGATCGGGCCACTGAGGGTCAACCCTAGATTTTTCTGTCATTCTGGCCCCGAGCCATAAGATCGGGCCAGCTCCTCCGTCAGCCGCGTGAGATGATGTGCGGGATGGAGAAATGATTCCTCACGCGACACAAAATCCGGAGTCAATCCGCGCAGGATCTGGAAGCGCTTGCCCAGGAGCTCCGGTGCCCCCACCACTCCCGCCAACCCGAGGCAGGGCCGACCTCGCTTTGCGCAGCATTCCGCGACCCCCCCCACCCCTGTCCCCATGAGCGATGAGGCATCGATGGAGCCTTCCGCCGTGATGACCACGTCCGCTGCATCGATCTTCGCGATGAGTTGGGAGAGATCGGCAAATAAGTCAAAACCGGGAGTCATCTTCCCCCCTAAAAAAGCGCCGAGCCCGAAGCCTAAGCCGCCTGCGGCACCCGCACCCGGCTCCACCGCGAAATCATGTCCTGTGTGCTGCGCCATCACCTCAGCCAACCGCCCCAGTGCGGCATCCGCCAGCGGGAGATCATCCGGGCGAATCCCTTTCTGCGGACCATAAATCCGACTACATCCCTGCGGGCCAAGCAACGGGTTCTGAACATCCACCGCCACTCGAAGCTCGCCGAACTTCACTTCCGCCGGCTCCAGGGGCTGAATCACCCGATGCAGCCGGGCCAATCCTGTCCATCGTTCAATCCTCTCCCCCTCGCGATCCAAAAAGCTCCATCCTAATCCGCGCGCGAGACCGAACCCTGCGTCATTCGTCGCACTCCCACCGATTCCCACCAGACATCGCTCTGCGCCCTCGGAGGACGCTGCGGCGAAGAGGGCGGCCAGACCGAAGGTGTCCAATTCAAAGGGGTGGAACTGCCCCGGCGGCAACTGCGCTAAGCCGTTGGCTCGCGCCGCCTCGATGAGCGCAATTCGATCGCGAGGGTCCCACCACCATTCGGCGGAGACCGGTCGACTCGCGGCATCAACGGTCATAACAGTCCGTGTTTCCGCATCGAGTGGCTTCGCCAGAATCGACCCAAACCCATCCCCACCATCACTCATCGGCAGCAGCTCCAAGATGTCTCGAGGCCAGACGCGCCGCCATCCCGCAGCGATCGCCTCGGTGGCCTCGACAGCGGTCAAGGTTCCTTTGAATTTATCTGGAACAATCAGAACTCGACGCGACATATAGAAAACTGGACTGACCGTCCCGATGTAGGGGGTTTGAATCAAGAGACCCGCTGGGACCCATCCCGAACTTTTAAACCGATTTCCTTGCCAAAGCCCCAGGCTGTGACAGGTTAATAGCTCAAATCTGAGCTTATGGATAAACCAAAAATTGTCGCCTATCTGAAACCCACCTGCGGCTGGAGCAACGGCGTTCGCGCGGTGATGAAGAAATATGCCATTCCGTTCGAAGACCGCGATATCATCAATGACCCGGTTCAACGCCAGGAGATGATCGAGAAGAGCGGCCAGATGCTCAGCCCCTGCGTGGAAGTCAATGGGCGCATGCTTCCGGACATCAGCGGAGAGGAAGTGGAGGCATTTCTATTGGCCAACCAATTGGTGGCCCCCAACGCAGTCCAGCCCGACGCTCCCCTGAATCAGCCCTGCGCTCACGAGATCCCGCAGTCCTCGGGGATGAATTTTCGCCGCTAACAGGCCGTAGGCTCCTTGGCCATACGTGGAGCTCTACAGAAATCCCCCTCCCACCTGGAAAAGCCAGTATCCTCCGGTCATCATCGCGATGACCGAGAGGGTTCCCAGTACGATCCGGTAGGGCTTGATTCCCCATCGGGAAGTACTGAGCGAAATCCAACCTATTCCTTGAGCGAAGAGTATCATCGCGGCCACTGTTCCCGCACCGAAGGCAAACAAGTAAACCAGCGATTCGACGAATCCGGGAAGGGCCAGAGCGGGGAGAACTCCGAACAAATGAGAGCTCCCAGCAAGACCGTGCAAGGTGCCGACCGCAATAGCGGCATGGCCGTGTCGATGTGAGGCAATTTGCTGAGGAGAGTGCGAGGTGAGAGCTCCGTGAAGGTGCAAGTGAACGTGTTGCTCCGAACCGTGCGCATGCACATGAACGTGGAGTCGGGTCGAGAGAGCTCGGCGCAGAGACCACCCCCCGATCCCCAGCAAGGAGACACCGACCAAAGACTCTGCAACGGAGGAAAACCGTTCGATCGGAATTGCCTCACGCATCAGAATTAATAGGAGCCCGATGATAGCAACCCCGCTGCTATGCCCGATCCCCCAGCGAAGCCCGGCGCGCCATGAGCTGCCGCGGGCCGCCGCCGCAAGAGGAGCTACCGCCGCAAGATGATCCGGTCCTGAAAAGACGTGCAAAAAGCCAGCCAGGGATCCGGTGAGCAAGGCAAGAATCACAGGAGGTCCCTTGCAGGCAATGGAGCAGAGATGATCACGCGAAGCGACCCTATGCCACCGATCGACGGACACGCAAGCCACGACCCACGCTCTTCAGCAGTTCTCATCACAGGCTATTAATTCCACACCCCCAGGTCAGCGGGTGCCATTAAAAGTGGGTGAGATCTGGATCCTTGGAGAAAGCCTGAATGGGTCGCTGCGTGAGAGCGCCGCCCACTTCAGCGGCCGCGATGTCCCGA
>JAYTTC010000248.1:0-7363 GCA_043745255.1 Verrucomicrobiales bacterium | reverse complement strand
GCGGGTCAGGTTGTTGATGTCTCCGTGGAACCACGCGGCGTCCACGGGAATGGGCGTGGAGGCAATGCCGCCAATGACTGGCACATCTGGCACGTTGCTGGTTGCCAGTGCTATCCCGCCCGTGGGCACGTCGTAGAACTTGAAGGTGAGGCTGTAGTTCGCATTTGCGAGCGGCTGCCCGTTGGCCCCGTTGAGCGCGCCTTGGAAGCTGATGCTGTTGGCGCTGGTTTGGGCGTGTGTGTTGAGCGGGAGAAGGAAGGCGAGAATGGAGAATTGGATCAGCAGTTTCATAAAATCGTCGGTTGCGTCTTCACCACCTACAAAAGGAGTTGGAAGGAGTTGTTACAGGGAAAGTGAAAATGCGGGATCGATGGGAGTCTCGCCCACCAAAAGGCAGCGCCTTGGAACGTGTGCTTAAAACCGGGTTGCGTACGGTAGCCGACGACGTGAGGAGGCGGACCGGGCCGCTGCGAGACCCGAAGAGTCCGCCTCCTCACGTCGGCGGCTACATAGGGCAGTATCGAGGCGGGTTACCGGCTGGCCCAGGCCCGGACGAGGTGACGGATTTCAGCGTCCACATCCGTTGGATCGAGCACGAGTTGATGAACGTGCTGGCGCAGGAGTTCGCCAAAGCGGTGCTTCACGCGGGAGTGGGCCACGCGGACGGCACCTTGGCTCATGCCGCATTGCGCGGCGATGCGGGTGGTGGAATCGCCATCAAGGACGTTTGCGAGAAAAGGCTCCAGTGCCGTGTAGAGCGGGGATCTCCCTTTGCCGGTGTATTCGGCGCGCAAAGCATCGCGCACGGAGTTGACGAGTCGATGTGCAAAAACCGAATCAAAGGTCTCCGCCTCACTGGCCGACTCATTGAGCGGGCCGATAGCCGCCTCGCCGCCTCCGAGTTCTTCCATGGTGACGAATCCACCAGCGGGTCTACGGGCGGCCGCGTGATTTCGGTCGTGTTCGTTGTGGAGGAAGTTCTTCAGGCAGGCGAGCAGCCAGGAACGGAACTTGCCGTGTTCACGGGTCGGTCGGGAGAGGCGCTGGTTCTGCAGGAGGTGGACGAAGAAATTCTGGCAGAGATCCTCGGCATCAGCCGGAGCGTGGCCGCTCTTGCGGAGTGAAGCATAGACCGGGAGCCAGTAGGAGCGGCACAGACGTTCCAACGCGATGGCCGCCAGTGGGGAATCCGAGTTGCCAGCGACATCCACCACGGCGGTCCAACGCGTGTCCTCAAATCCGGCGCTGGTGCGCGCTGGCGCGGGAGAATCATGGTTGGAAGCGGCATCCATACGCTGATGAGATGTATAGGCCACGCGCGGGCCTGCCGCAATTAAGAACAGACGGGGCGGGTGCTCAAATTTGAAACGAGTTTGTAACACGGCGGCGAGATTCCTTTAGTAACGAGAAATGATGTCATTGACTGAACCGACGATCGACAGGCCAGAGCCGACGATTACACTGGCCGCGCCGGACGATTGCGTATGACCACGAAGAAAGCATGTGCGAGTTGTGGCGCGGATTTGCCGCCGGACGGATTTTGCGTCTCGTGTCTCTTGGGGCTGGCGGTGGCTTCTCCCGCAGCGGTTGCGCCAGCGCAAGATGAAGGGGTTGTCTCTGCAAAGGACATTCGTGGACCGTTGGCCGGAGCAATCGAGAAGGAGGGCGAACAGATTGGCCCGTACAAGCTGCTGGAGCAGATCGGCGAAGGCGGCATGGGCCGGGTGTGGATGGCGGAGCAGACGGAGCCGATCCGGCGGGGGGTTGCGCTAAAAGTGATCAAGGCGGGGCTGGATTCCGATCAGGTGTTGGCACGTTTTGAAGCTGAACGCCAGGCGCTGGCACTGATGGATCATCCGAACATCGCCAAGGTGTTGGACGCGGGCGCCACGCCCGAGGGTCGTCCTTACTTCGTCATGGAATTGGTCAAGGGAGTCCATCTAACGCGGTTTTGCGAGGAACAACGGCTGTCGATTCCTGAGCGGTTGCGATTGTTCACGGCAGTCTGCCAGGCCATTCAACATGCGCACCAGAAGGGAATCATTCACCGGGACATCAAGCCCAGCAACGTTTTGGTCGCTGCACGACCTGGCGAAGGCAAGAACGGGTCGGGGCAAACTGCCGGAAGCCGAAGCGGTGGCGGTCGAGGCACTTGCCCTGCGGCGTCGCTTGCTGGGTGATTCGCATATGGACGTCGCAGCGTCGCTTGGACAGTTGGGGGATGTGTTGTTGAAGCAGGATCGGTGGGTGGAGGCGGAGACCAGATATCGTGAATCGATGACTGTCTATCGAACACTCGGTGCGACGAACAGTCCTCAAGCAGCCGATGCGCTTGCCAGTATAGCGGCGGCATTGCACGCACAGAATAAACTCGAAGCGGCGGAAACCGCCTTCCGCATTGCGCTTGCTGCCACAAGGGCATCCTACGGTGAACACCCCCGGCTGGGAACGCTGCTCCACGATATTGGGACCCTCTTTAACGACCGACACAAGCCGACTGAAGCAGAGGCGGCTTTGAAGGAGGCCGTTGTCCTGCGCCGGAAACTTCTCGGCCCGGTTCATCCGGACCTCGCTTATTCCCTCTACGGGCTGGCCGAAGTGCTGTTTAAGCGGGGCAGGTATCGCGACCTGGAACCGTTGCTGGCCGAGCATGTCGCCGCCGAGGTGATCCAACGCCGTGAAAGTGTCCCATTGCTGAGAGTCAGGGCGCGAGTATTGGCGCGTCGCAGTCAATGGACGGCAGCGGCAGACGACTTCCGCCGGATCATTGAATTTGCGCCTAACGACCACTTCAACTACCTCCAATACGCACCAATTCTGGTGGAAATCGGCGACCAGGAAGGCTATCGGCGGCTTTGTAGTGCCATGGTGAAAGCGTTCCATGACACCAAGGATATTGCCATTGCAGAGCGGATGACGAAGGCGTGTCTCCTGTTGCCGGACACGGGCATCGACATGGCGACACTAGACCGGTGGACTGAAATGGCGGTGCGGGAGGGACAGGGACACGTTTATCTTCCATACTATGAGCTGGCCCGTGGCTGGCTGGCTTATCGACAAGGGAAATGGAGTGAAACCGAGGAGTGGATGCAGAAAGCCCTCGTTAACAAACCGGGCCGCAGTCGAGTCGGCCCACGCGATGGACAGGCGTTCATGATCCTGTCGATGGCGCTGTCCAAATTGAACCGGATCGATCAGGCCCGTGATGCGTGGAGCCGCGGTCAAAGTGTCTTGGATCGGCTACTTCCGAAACCGGACAGTGGCGATCAGCTCACCAGCTGGCATGACACGCTCATCTGCCGAATCTTGATGCGCGAAGCGCGGACTTTGGTCGAAAGGTAGACGCTCCGGTTCGGGGGGGGAATTACTGCATCAATGGCAGCGTGTATTCACTCGAGAATCATCGATCGTTAACGGGTCGGTTCTGAATGGCGCTTAGATAAGGGTCAGGATTTCCATGGGTTGCTTTTCCAGTAACGGCCAGATTGAGCAAGAGGTCTTGCCAGAGTTGCTTACGCATTTTCTGGTTCCTCGCCGCCGAGATGGCGGCGCTGTATTGCCTGCTGCCAGGGCGTGACGATTGCTCGGTTGCCCGCACGCCTGGTGCCGCAAAGCAAGCTGGGGCTGGGCTTGGCGGTGTAACTGCTCTTGAGCCGTTTTGACGACCACGTGGCTCATTACACCTTGGAACGGGGGGTGTATCTGGTGAGCAGCATGACTTTGGAGGAACTCCAGACCCAGGGAGTGCTTGGACTCAACCAAGGCTATTGGGTGGTCGAAAGCCGGTTGCACAATCGTCTGGATATCACTCCGCGGGAAGACCAAAGCCGGGTGAGGGCACCGGGAGCGGCGGGAGTTCTAGGGAGCATTCGACGCGTGGTGGTGAGCTTGGCCAGTGCTGCAGTGAATCGAAGGAGAGGGAAGAATTCCAAGACGAAGTGCAACACCAACAGTTTTTCCACAGCGGACCCTTGGGTTCTTGAAGCAGCTGCGTGAGGCGGAGTTGCTGGGAGATTCGGCACCGAAGTAGCGGGCGGGGGGATGGGCCGATACGGCCCACGCTACAGTCCGGCTTCTGTAGTGTCGTCCGTATCGGACGATCGGGCGGGGGATGAGAAACTCACCCACTTTTAATCACCTCGGTTCCTTTCGCTGCCGCTTTTTCAGCTCGCTTTTGCCCCTTCAAGTCGGTAGTTCTTCGACGTTCTCCACACGAAAAGAAGTATGAAACCCTACCTACCAGCCGTATTGGTTCTTTTTTCGGTGTCGACCGCCCTTCAAGCGGCGACAATCACTGTTACCACCATCGACAGCGATGCTCCCGCTGTGGGCACGAAGTCGCTAAAACAAGCGCTCGAAGAAGCGCATAGCGGAGATACCGTCGCGTTTAATATTCCAGGCGACGGACCCCATTATCTCCCGACTCCCTCCGGTGGCTATCCACTCCTGCGTTTGGACTCGATCAAGATTGATGGCTACACCCAGCCGGGCTCCTCGCCGAACAACCATTCGATCTTGCAGAGCAACAACGCCAAGATTCAAATCGTCCTCGATTCACGAAACGGCAATCACACCTTGCTCGATTTCGCAGCGGACAGCGCTGGAGATAACACCGGCTACGGCGATACTGAATCCGCTGTTCTGGCCTTTCATACTGCCAAGGGCGCAGAGGTGAGCGGTGTTTCGATTCTTGGCACTCCCGTCGTCGGGGAGAGTGCCAATATCGCGCTCTACGGCATCTCCTTCGCACACGGAGCAAGCGGTCATGTGCACGGCTGCTGGATCGGAGTGGATCCGGACGGACAGACCCTGGCAGGGACTGCGAACGGCATTACCGGCTTCCGCTATCAGGACAAGAGCCAGCAACCTCAGGTGAACATCACCGTCGATGACATGATCGTCGGTGTGGCTCCCAAGGCCGCGAACGCCCGAGCGCAGCTCAACGTAATCACCGGAATCCCCGCTATTCCAATCATCATCGAAGGCAATGGAACGCGCATCTCGGGTAACTTTCTTAACGTCCAACCCAGTGGCGTCAACGACTTCAACCCGGCCTTGGATGAAACGCTGGCAGGGAACTTCGAAGGCCATATTGAAATTGGCCGGGGTGGCAACAATACCCTGATCGGAGTGGACGGCGACGGTGTAAACGATGCCGACGAGCGAAATGTTCTCGGCGGCATGCTGCCTCCCTCGCTCAAAGGATATGATCACAGCATCGAATTCTACGGCAACACTCCGGGAAGCGGGATTGTGGTCGCAGGAAATTACATCGGAATCGGCGTGGACGGTTTGACCCGTTTCACCAATGGCATTCCCGCATTGAATGCCGCAGGCGGCACTGCTGATTACCGTTTCGGCTCTGACATGAATGGGATCAGCGATGGGATAGAAGGGAACGTGGTTGCGAACAACTATCCGTCTGATGTGTTCCCTGCTGCCGATCTCACGGCGAAAGCTACAAGCCTCAGCTTCTTCGACGAACTGAGCACAGGAGCCAGCGTGTCTGCCCGCGGAAACCGGCTGATCAATAACGCACCCTTCCCGGTCAGTCCTCTCAAGGGTAACGGCGCGTTCCTGCAGGGCTACTTCAGCCGTGCGTTGGCGGACTCCGTCGCCGATGCCGCAGCCCCAGTGCTAGCGGACGACAGCACGAGCTCCCGGCTTCGCGGCACCATCGCCGCACCAAGCACCGACTACCCCACCGTCGTTTTGGACGTGTACCTGGCTGACAAGGAGGGCCTCGCCACCAGCCTGGAAGCTGCCATTCCAGACTATCCTAACTTCTTCACTCAAGGCCGGACCTACCTCGGTTCGTTCGTGGTGGATTCCGCAGACGATCTCGATGCCACGGCCAATCACTTCGAATTCAACATCTCCACGTTCGGCGGTGGCACCCTCACTGTCACGGCCAACTACTCCAAGGACGCAGCAGGAACTCGCGGAGCAGCGTTCCTTACCACGCCGTTCTCAAATCCGGTCACCCTGAACGGAGTTCCGGGCGACGCGGCTTCCGTCGCGCTTGCTCGCATCAAGCCCGACCAGATTCTGTTCGATGTCGACGGCGTCCAGAACCTGGACAACTGGGAACCCTATACCAGCGTGCTGGGCAATAGCGTCTTCCTAATTGAAGCGAACACCCACGCCGAGGACGGCGCGGGGAAGCAACGCTACGCACTGGCGTTTCAGAAGGTCGCAGGCGGTGAACCGGTGCTCGGTGAGGGCTTCTACGCCGACAACAACACACCGTATCGCGGTCAGATCAACGCCTCGCGTCAGAATGGAAATCCGGGTCGGGTGGCGGGTGACAAACACCCGGGTGCCACGCATCTGATCGTAGGCGGTGAGGCTTCCCCTCACGTCTACGAGGCGTTCAAGTCCGACAACCGCTGGGACCTTGGGTTCGACCGAGGTGTCGATGGTCGCTATGGCACCATTCAGATCTACGACCTAGACTTGAGCAGCCTCACTCAAACGCCGCTGACCAAGGCTTTGGATGCGGCGAACGGGCGGTTGACCGAGGGCGCTCAGCAGGGCGGACAACAAATCAGCCGCTACGGCGGTGACGTCGCGGTTCTGGACAACGGAAACCTCCTGTCTGTGGTCGCAGACAAGACCAAGCTCCGCAACCCAAGCGGGGACACGGCAGCTGCTACGATCTTCGCTGCCGATGGGAGTGTGGTGAAGGAAACCTTTGCGATCGGTGCGAGCGACATCTGGCAGAATGCCGCTGCGATCAAGGGAGGTTTCGTGATCCGCGAAGCGGGCGTGCTCTACTTCTTCGACAACAGCGGAAACGCTCGCGGCTCGGTTCCTGATTCCACCTCCGGCGGCCAATTCGACAACGGCCGCGGTGATGGCACTCGGCTCGCCGGTCATATCAACTCGCCCTATGTCTTCCTCGCAGGGGTCAGCGGAGGCAAAGTGGTGCGTCTGGCGGCATGGGATTCACGCGGCCTCTCGTTCGTGGCTCTCATCGACGTAAGCGACGCCGGTATTCCAGACGTCAAGCTCGACCGCGCGAATCTGGCGGTGGATGCGCTGAATCGTGTGACGGTGGCTTATGAAGCGATTCCCACGGCGGACTTCCCACTGCAACAGATCTTGATCCGCGTTCTCGAACTTGAGGCGCAGAATGGAAGGTTCGTTCCGCTCACCGCGAGCTTCTTCCCGTTCGTCAACAACGGCACGGCGCTCAATGGGGACTCAGCCGCTCTCCGAACATTCCGCCCCTCAGTCTCCATGACCACTCGCGAAATCCTCATCGCTGCGAAAGGTGAGATCAACAAGGGGAACGTCGTGGCGTCCGGTCCGGACAGCCAGAAGCAGACGACCTTCTACACAGTGATCGCACATCCCGCTC
>JAYTTC010000247.1:0-2023 GCA_043745255.1 Verrucomicrobiales bacterium | reverse complement strand
CTTCTGTAGCGTGGGCCGTATCGGCCCATTCCCGGCCTGAATCGTCCGATACGGACGACACTACAGAAGATGGACTGCAGTTCTGTAGTGTGGGCCGTATCGGCCCATTCCCGGCCTGAATCGTTCGATACGAACGACACTACAGAAGATGGACTGCAGTTCTGTAGCGTGGGCCGTATCGGCCCATCCCCATCCCTCCATCCCCATCCCTCCGATGAATAGCTTGTTTCAGTCTTTTCCGATGCCTATTTTCCCGCCTGAGGTGATCAAACAAACCTCCATTCCTATTTCGGACATTCCTTCGGATCTTGCTGCAAAGAATCCGATGCGATTGGTCGTGATCGAGGGAGCTAGTGCCGGGCGACAGGTGGATGTCGGAGCGGGTGAACTGTTCTTGGGTCGTGCTCCCGGACTCGGCATCACCTTGGAAGGGTCGAGTGTCAGTCGCCGCCATTCCCGATTGTGGCGGGAGGGAGACATGGTTTTCGTTGAAGATCTGGGCAGCAGCAACGGTACTTTCGTGAACCGCCAACGAATCACCGGCAAAACGGCTCTTTCCCCCAATGACCTGATCGGAATCGGTTCCCATCTCGTTCGCCTTGAGCGGGACTGCGACCCGGAGATGGATTTGACCATTCAGCGCCAGACGCTCGCTGATGCGGGAAATCTGGAGTTGTTCCGCCTCAATAGTGCCGAAAAACTGCGAACGGTTCTGGAGCTGGCCCATCTCCTCTCTCGCTCGCTGGACGCGGGAACCTTGCTGGAAAGACTGCTCACGCATCTGATGGCCCTGTTCCCCCAAGCCTCGAGGGCGCTGGTGATTTATCCGGGTCCAACGGATCCAACGATTCGGGCTTCGAAGCAACGTCGCCAGCTGAGACTGGAGGGATACGGATTCAGCCGCTCCGTCACTCGACAGGTGCTGGAACGAGGAGTCGCCATCCTGGCGGAGGATGCGCGCCAGCTCGGAGCCAATGCCACCCTCGCGACCCTGGGAATTCGTTCTCTCCTCTGTGTGCCGCTGATGACCCATTCAGGCCGGGCGTTCGGAGTGATCGAATTGGATCGCTTTGAGCTCGGCTGTCCCTTTAACGGCGAGGATCTCCATCTCTTAACCGCGATTGCGTTGCAGGTGTCGACGGTGATCGAAAACGCCACCTTGCACCATGAACTCCTGGAGAACCAGCGGATCCAGCAGGATCTGGCACTTGCGCGCGAGATTCAGCAAGGCTTCCTGCCGCAGGAGCCGCCTTCGCTGTCAGCGGGGCGATTCGAGCTGACCGGAAGCCTCTACCCTGCGTACGAAGTCTCGGGTGACTTTTATGATTTTGTTCCCTTGGACGAGCGCCGTCTTGCACTGGTGGTTGCTGATGTTTCGGGTAAGGGCATGCCCGCCGCGCTCTTCATGACCATGGTCCGGGTTCTAGTGAGGCAGTTGGCAGAGACGATCTCTAGTCCCTCTCGGATTCTTTCAGGACTGAATGCGGCACTGGTGCGGGACAATCCCAAGTTCATGTTCGTTACGGTGATGTTGGGGATCTATGACGTTGCCAGTGGGGTTTGCACTTTGGCGCGAGGAGGTCACCCTCCCGCGCTCATTCGACGACAGAACGGGGCCGTGTCCCAAGTGTCGTCGCCAAACGGCACCTTGTTGGGCATTGAGTCTCCGTATCCTCAGTTGGCCGACACCTGTCTGAGTTTGGACCCTGGGGACACCCTGCTTTTCTACACCGACGGCGTTACAGAAGCGGTGGCCGGCGATGGAGAGGAGCTCTTTGGAACTCAGCGATTGGAAAGTCTCTTCGGACAGGCGCAAGTCGATGAGCCGCTGGCTGAGTGGGTACGTTCTGCGCGAGAGGAAATACGGCGTTTTTCCAATTCGGATGGTTTGCAGGATGATGTCACATTACTCCTGCTTCGGCGGCCTCTCGAAACTCAGTCCACAAACTAAACCGCCCGAGCCTTGGCCCGGGCGGTGGATTTGAAATGAGAGACGCGTGTCGAATTACTTCCGGCGGCGGAG
>JAYTTC010000246.1:0-7379 GCA_043745255.1 Verrucomicrobiales bacterium | reverse complement strand
CCATCCACGGCAACGCCATCGTGACGCCAAGTCCGCGGAGAAAGGTGCGACGGGAGAATTGGTGAGTGTTCATAGGCTTTTGTTCAGAGCTGCCTTATCAGAAACGGGATATTTAGGAAAGAACTACAATCGATGAGAATTTTTGAACCCACCGCGACTCAAACCCATTCAGAGCAATGGACCTAGCGCTGAGCAGGAGGTCAGTCCTCATAGACCCTCTCCTTCCCTCGGACTTCGCGGAACTGCTGACTCCGGACGATCGTCTCGATCGCGGCGCTGATCCGATAGTTGTGGGCTGCAAGTTGCGCGCGCATCTCGGAAATCAAAGGGTTGTCGGAAAGCATCACTCCGCGCCCCAGAGAGTACCCGAGCAATTTGCGACAGAACTGCTTCAGAAAAGCATCACGGCGCTTCGTCACTAAATAGTTGCGCAGGCCATCCAGGCCGTCGAACTCCGAGCCGTCCATGACTTTCGCGTGGGTCTCCACGGGACGCCCGCCCAGGTCGCGCTCCCGATAGCGCCCGATGGAATCGAAGGCCTCAAGCGAATAGCCGTAGGCATCGATGCGTCGATGGCAGCCATAACATTTCGGATCGCTGCTGTGTTTCTCCGTGAGCTCGCGGACGGTGAGCGTCTCCGTGGCTTCGTCCTCCGGAAGTTGAGGCACATCCTTCGGTGGACGCGGCAACTTCTCTCCGAGCAGAACTTCGCAGAGCCAATTCCCACGCAGAATAGGGCTGGTTCGCGACGCCCCAGACTGTTTCGCCAGCGTTGTGGCTTGGCCCAGAATGCCGCCTCGAGAAAACTTTTTAACACCATCGACTCGCCGCCAGTCGGCGCCCTTCACGTCGGGAATTCCGTAATGCTTCGCGAGTTCCTCATTCAGGAAGGCGTAGTCCGCGTCGAGAATATCCAACACCGAACCATCGCGTTGAAAAAGATCAGTGAAAAACCGAATCGTCTCTTCATACATCGCCCCGCGCAGTCCGTTGAAGGTTGGAAAGTGACGCTCACTCTTCTCCCCCAGCGCGTCGAAGTCATAGATATGCAACCAGGCGCAAGCGAACTCGGTCGCCAGCCTGCGCGCATGCGGGTCCCGTATCAGGCGACGGCTTTGCGCGGCGAGTATGGAGGGGTCGGCAAGCTTGCCGCTCGCAGCGACGTCGCGGAGCTCGGCGTCCGGTGTGGAGGAAAGAAGGAAATAGCTCAGTCGAGTGGCGAGTTCCCATGGGGAAACCGGACCCGACTTATCACCCGGAGCAGCCTTTTCGGCGCGGTAGAGAAAGGCCGGCGCCACGAGGATGCGGGCGAGCGTGAGGCGAATGGCCTGGTCATGGGGAATCTCCTCGGTTCGCAGCTTGCGATAGAGTCCGCGCAGCTCGTCCTTCTCTGCATCGCTGAGCGGATGACGGTAAGCGCTCGCGGCCCATTTCAACAGCGCTTCGAGATGCGCGGGTTGAGTGTCCACCAATAGTTTTTTGAACTCCTCCGCGCGCTGTTTGATGGGCTCGCGCATCGGAGTGAACGCGCTGGGGTCAGCATCCTGAGTGGCGAACTGCCAGAGTTGTTCGAACGCATCCACGAGCTTCAATGCGTCTTGGCTAACGTAGTGGAGCTCAGCCCAGAGACGATCGATCTCAGCGATTTGCGCGTCATCGAGTATGAGTCGTCGCAGATGCTCGTCCTCGCGATAGAGAAGCGTCAAGGTCACCACCTCGTCGACCGGCACAATTTTCGTATAGCACAACGCCGCGGGGAACAACTGGCGAAACTCGTCGAACGCCGCCTCGATGCGTTTTCTCGCCGAGCTGCCATCGCTCACGAGGATGGGCGAGTCGGATAGAACCGGCCGTTCGCCATCGGACCAAGTGCTCTTCCCCCCCTGTTCCCTCACCGCGCCGGCGGCGAGCTCCAGATGGGTTGGCTTGGTCAGCTGCAGGTGCATTTGCACGCTGCCTTCGGAACCGGTCTCAGGGTGCAGTCTGGCGGTGGCTACAAATTCGCAGCCTTCAAACAGGTCTGCGGGCAACCGCACCTCAAGGACGGAGGGAGCGCGAACGCAGAGACTCGATTCACCTACCTTCGAGCCGTTCGGATGCTTACCGAAAATACTCGGGTCGAGGCCGACCCCCTCCCCGTCAACGGGGATTGCGACCGGGGAGGAGTCCCTTGGATTCGCTGATGCCGCTCGCAGGATTCCACCGAGCAACGGACCGTTCAGAGAGGTAAGTTGGCGATACAGCGAGGCATCCGGAGAGTCCTTGGCAAGACCGCCAGCCTCGCTCAGTAACAACTTCTGAAGTTCTCCAGCGAGGCGCTGCTTCTCCTCGGCGCTGGCGCTCGATTGCCACTTGGCCAGCAACGAGTCGGCTGGCAGCACCGAATCGGCGCCCCCGCCCGAATCAGGTTCGCTATAGAAATGCCACACGCCGGCATTGCCGAGGCTGTCCGCGTGGGGGTTTCCAGCCAGAATATCCGGCGACACATCTTTCGCCAGATTCCACTGGCGCGTGCCGTCGCTCAGATTGCATTCCACCAAAGTCAGATCACAGGAGTGATTGCCGTCGCGGGGTCCTATGGACAAGGACATCACGTCGCCAGGCTGCACCGCGATGTTCTCGAAGGGGCCGAACTTCACCTCCTTCACACCTTGAGCGGTTCCGGCGGCGAGGCGTTGTCGCGAGTGACCGCGTCGCAGTTCCAGCGCCCAGGTTACTCCGTTTCCACACTCGGGGTGCGCGTGCTGGACGAGGCCCTCAACGCGCAATGTCGTGGCCACCGGGCTACGCCACCCAACGACGACACGCTGCTTGGGAGAAGGGTGCACCGCGACACTGTGGGGCTTCATGTTCCCTGGTACTCGGACGTGCTGGTCGGAGGAATTCGCAAGGACGCTCAAGGCATCGGCCCCGGTCCAACCCTTGATGAAGTCATAACTTGGAACATTCTCCATCTTCTGGGTCATCAGCGAATCGATCCGTGCCTCGCCCGCGCCAATGCCCAGGCAATCCAGCCAGGCTGCAAACACGGTCGACTCGATGCCATGTTTCTGTGCGAGTCGCGCCACGGCATTTGTATCTGACGAACCGGACAACTCCGCCGCCGCGGCAAGGGATTCCGCCGCGCTGGAGAAGACTTTTTTTCGATTTGTCCTCACCGCGTACACCGCAGTCTGAACATCGCGCAGCAGCAGGTCGGGTCGCCCTGCGGCAACCAAACGAGGATTCTCCCAGAGAGAAAAATCATTCTTATTTCCATCGCCCGCATCCGAAGCCACGAGATAGAGGATTACATCCGGGCCCATGGACGGAGTCGGGATTTTCATCCGAACCTCACGAGCACTGGCCAGTGGAGTCACGGGAACCTGCCAGGCTTTGGGGCCATCGCGCTTACCGATGTGGCCGACCTGGGTAAAACGCCACAGCGTCTGCTGCCATTGTGCGATACTGGCCGCAATCGCCGGAGCGTCGGCGGGCTTCGCCGTGCGCCAGCGCACGCGAATCGGGTCGAGCAGGAGAGATGCGTTGGTTGCCTCGAGAGAACTCCAGAGCACCGCGAGGTAGCGAGGGCTCAGCTTGCGGTCGCGCGCCAGTCTACCGAGTTGCCCCTCAACCGAGCTCGGCTCGCCTTCGCTTCTCGCCGTCTGAGACAGTCGAGAACGCAGCTCCAGCGCCGCCTCGAGATACCTCTGCAGTGGCAACACGCCGCCATCCTTGGTGTCGAACTTAATGCCCTGGAGATTCACCGGCGACCCGCCCCCGGTGTCCGTGAACTGCGCGTAGAACGCACGGATGGCCGCGAGCATTTCTTCGGACCAGTCCCGCGACGACGTGCTGGGTGAGAAGCGAATTCCCGTGGGCAACAGCACGGTGTGGCTGGCGACGTCCTTGCCAGCCTCGAGATACTTACTCAGCAAGGCGGGGGACATGACCAGCGAATTGCCGGTGTTCATGAACCCCTCGCCGGCCGCGCTGTCGGTGGGGAACTGCTTGGCGGGATCCAGCGAGGCCACCTGCGTAAGATCGCGCACGGTGTAGGTGTACTCGGCGTTGTTCAAACGACGCAGCACCACCGGACCCGGATCACCGGCGCGCGCCTGGGCCGCTTCGTCGAGAACGCGATCGACCCAGTCAAGGAGGCGATCCCGCTCAGCGGACGTGGGCTGCGGTTTTTCCTTAGGCGGCATCTCGCCCAGGACAAGTTGCTCCGCTACGCCCTGCCAAACCTTGGCGTGTTTCATGACCTCGGACAGGGAGTTCAAACCTTCGAGATCGATATCGCCCTTGTGTTTCTCAGTCGAGTGGCAACCAAAACAGTACTGCTTGAGCGTGGGCTGAATTGCAGCCGTGAAGTCTTTCTCCAGCTCGGGATGGACTGCGGCGGCCGCGCAATGAAGCATTGTTGCAATCCAGAGGACCCCTAACGCTGAGACAGACTTGAATCGAGTGCGGGTCATATCAAAGGTGGGCCGTGGCAACCCCGAAAACAGAACAGCGGAATTCCGATGAAAATGGGTGATGGCAATAGGTATGGTCCGAGTCTTAGAAGCCAACGATCGACCGTCAACCACAAACACCCCTCGGGCAGGGTGCAATTAAAACTGGGTGAGATCTGGATCCTTGGAGAAAGCCTGAATGGGTCGCTGCGTGAGAGGGCCGCCCACTTCAGCCGCCGCGATGTCCCTACAGCAGTTGGATCTCGGAACTTAGCCGCGAAAAGGCGCAAGAGACGCAAAAAAGATGGAAACCGTGCGAGGGCAGCCAGCCGCAATTCTGTAGTGTGGGCCGTATCGGCCCATCCCCTGCTCGAATCGTTCGATACGGACGACGCTACAGAAGCCGGGCTGTAGTTCTGTAGCGTGGGCCGTATCGGCCCATCCCCCGTCCGGATCGTCCGATACGGACGACACTACAGAAGCAGGGCCACGGGCTGCGAAGGCAAAGCCCGAGCCGGGTTTAGCCGCGAAAAAGCGCAAGGATAGCAAAAAAGACGAGAGCAGGGACTGTAACTGCGGATAGCGCGGATTAGACGAACGGGACCGATAGAAAGAACCAGGACGGGGTTTTTTGATTCTGCAGTTTCCAGGAACCCTTCCCTCTCCCCTCCGCGCTATTCGAAATATCCGCGGTTAAAGTGTCCGTCCCAGCATTAGAACCGCGGAGGAAGGGTTTAGAGGCTCCGTCTTTTTTGCGAGCTCTGCGCTTTTTCGCGGCTAAACCCCGCCCCTGCGGTTCTCCCGTCGTGGCGTTGGTTGTCTTCTGTAGTGTGGGCCGTATCGGCCCATCCCCCGTCCGGATCGTCCGATACGGACGACGCTACAGAAGACGGGCTGTAGTTCTGTAGCGTGGGCCGTATCGGCCCATTCCCGCCCCACCTCTTCGAACTTCAGCGCCAACGGCGCGCCCCATCTCAGCCCCAGGACAACGCCGTAAAAACATCAAGAGGGCTGAAGGCCCGCCCTATCCCCCGCGCCGATGGATCGGGGATTCAGCTCTCTCACTCCGCCTCATCTGCTAGCCTCCGATCCAACGAGGCCGCGAGCGCCTGAATGGTTGGAGTGTCGAAGAGAGCTCTCAGTGTTAGGCGGATCCCCAGTTGTTGTTGGACCCGATGGCTGAGCTGGATCGCCACCAGCGAATGCCCGCCCAAAGAAAAGAAATCCTCCTCCACTCCAACCTCCGCTAAGTTCAAGACCTCTCGCCAAATAGCAACCAGCACCGCCTCGGTTTTGGTCGTCGGCTCAACTCGCGATCGCGAGGAAGATTCAAAGGATTTCGTCTCGGATGGAGGCACAGGCAATGCCGCAGGATCCAATTTACCGCTGGGAGTTCTCGGCAGGCGGGAGAGCAAAATCACTTCTGCGGGAACCAAGTGAAGTGGGAGCGAACGCCGGAGCTCGCTGCGTAGCGCCTGAACCTCGATGACGAATCCGGGCCGAGGAACAAGGTACGCGATCAATCTCCGCCCTCCCTCACCCTCACCTCGGGCCAGGACCGCAGCCTCCTGCACGCCCTCCAGCCGGAGGAGCTCCGATTCAATTTCAGCGGGTTCGATACGAATGCCATTCACTTTCATCTGCCTATCGATTCGCCCCAGATATTCGATCTCGCCCCCTGGACGATATCGCGCCAGGTCTCCCGTTCGATAGATCCGCGCTCCCGGAGAGAACGGATTGGGGATGAACCGCTCGGAGGTCATCTCGGGATGTCCCCAATAGCCTCGAGCCAAGCCGGCCCCGCCGAGATGCAGTTCTCCTGCGACACCGACCGGCACAGGCTGGAGGAACCGATCGAGAAGATACACCTGAGTGTTCGCGATCGGACGTCCGATGCTCGCCGGGCGACCCCGCTCGCGAAGGGTGTAGGTGGAATAAGTCGTATCCTCGGTGGGTCCGTAGAGATCGAAGACTTTCCGTACCTCGGTGAATTCATAGAGTCGATCCACCACCTCGGTGCGAACCAGCTCACCCCCCAAGTTGATGACCGACACCGTTGTCGGAATCGCTCTCTCGCGCAAGGCCTGGGAAATGATCGACGGGCTTGTATTCATCAAGGTCACCACTCGACCTTGCGGCAAAGGAGGAATTCTCAACGAGGTCTCGCTGAGGATCACCGTTCCTCCGCTACACAGCGGAACGTAAATTTCAAAAATGGAGAGATCGAAGCAGAACGAGGTCGAGCACAGCACCCCTGACAACTCTGCTGAGCTAAACACCTCCTGAGCCCAGGCGACGAACGCCACCGCGTTCCGGTGCTCCAACATGACCCCTTTGGGCCGCCCGGTGGATCCGGAGGTGTAGATGATATAGGCCAGATCGGAAGCCGCACCCAGCACAGCACCGGCGTCGCCCGGGATCGTATCCAGGAGCCCGGGATCATCCAATACCACGATCCCTCCCGAATGAGGCGGCACCGAACCCGTCAGAGCCTGCTCGGTCAGCACCCACGCCATCTGGGCATCCGACAGCATGAATGCGATACGATCCCGCGGGTAGTCCGGATCCAGGGGAACATAGGCTCCTCCGGCCTTCAACACTCCGAGCATGCCAATGATCGAAAACTCGTTTCGGTTCACGAAAATGCCCACCCTTTGCTCGCGCACCAAGCCGCGCTCGCGAAGAATCCGAGCGAGGGCGTCAGCGCGCTCGTTCAGCTCGCGATAAGAAAGGACCGCATGCTCGGTCACCAGCGCAACGCTACCGGGAGTTTTTTCCGTCTGGATCTCGAACCATTCGTGAAGACGTCGCTCGGAAGGAAAGGGACGCCGGGTCGCGTTCCAATCCTCGATCAAGAGACGTCGCTGCGACTCGGTGAGCAGGGGCAAATGCAACGGTTCTGCTTCGGGATTCTGCGCGAAGGCCTGGAGCAGGACTGCGAAA
>JAYTTC010000245.1:0-2024 GCA_043745255.1 Verrucomicrobiales bacterium | reverse complement strand
TGATGTTCGACATCCCACTCGATCTGACCGTGGTCCCGCTCGTGCCGAAGCTCGAGGCCAATCCGCCCTTTCTGGAGCGCGGGATCCTGCGAGGGACGCAGACAGTGGTGTCGTGCGAGGTGATGAACGTCGGTGGAAAGACGGCTTACAATCCCCGGCTGCTGTTGCCGAATATTCCGTGGCTGACCCCGCTCGTGGGCACGAACCTCCCATCGCTAGCCCCCGGCGAAAAGACTACCATTAGCCTGGCGCTGAATCCCCCGTCAGACCTGGAGCTTACGCGATACGACGGCAACTTCGGGGTCGTCGCAGAGGACGCGGGCGTGTCGGTCCCATTCCAGTTCCGGGCCGTTTCCTCAGCCCTTGGGGACGTCGAGGTAACCGTGACCGATGATTTTACTTATTACACGCCGGACGCGCTCCGGGTCAGCGGTGCGACCGTAGCCATGTCCGATCCAATCGACGGCCACCTGGTCGCCCAAGCGGTTGCAGAGACCAACGGCGTAGCTCGGTTCACGGGAGTCAGGGAGGGGACCTACGCGATGGAGGTGAGAGCGGAGCGGCATGGGACGTTCCGCGGCCCGGTCACGATTGTTCCAGGCGTCACGACGCGAAAGGAAGCGTTCCTACCGCGCCAAACCGTGACCGTGAGCTGGAGCGTCACACCGACTGAGATCGAAGACCACTACCGGATTGTCGTGGAATCGACCTTTGAAACGGATGTGCCGGTGCCCAACGTTGTTGTCGAGGAACCGTGGATCGTGCCTCTTGTGGTGGAAGGGGAGGATACTCAGTTCGAGATTAGTTTGCGCAACGAGGGGCTGATTGCCGCAAATAATATCAGGCTGCAGCTGCCGGAGGATCCCTCATTCGAAATCGTTGCACTCGCGGATGCAATCCGGGTGTTGCCGGCCAAGACCACGATGAAGATCCCGCTGATCATCCGGCATCGCAATTCGCCACTCCCGCTCGTGAGGCTCGTTCACCCCGCATCGGACGATCCCTCGACTTGCGGCCTGGAAACGGGCCTGAATTGTTTTCCAAAGATTCCTATTGGTATCGTTTACTTCTACGTCTGCGGGCCCAACAACGTGATGCAGCTTCGCAGTATCGACCTTACTCCGCTCTGCATGGCGGCCAGCACTTACCAGTGCGGCAAGAAGTCACTCCTGGCTTCGGGCAAGTATTTTAACGCCGGTCTCAAGGCCAATCTGTTGCAACTCGGTTTTGCGGGGTGTGATATTTTCGATGCTTTCTTGAAATGCGGCGCGTTCGCCTCCACGTGCGAGAGGGCACTCGTTAATTCCATTTGCAAAGGGTCGATCGGCGCTGTGGCTGGAGGAGGCGTGCCGGGATTGCTGTTCGGGGTTGGCAGCGCTGGAAAGGGCATCCTTAACTGTTTCTGCGATCAGGTTTCCAAACTGCTTGGTAAGATTTTTTCGAGCGCGGGTGGAGGGTCTGGCTCGTCTCGCGGAACGGCTGGGATTTCCTCCGGAGGCCGGGGCTCGATCACGGTTTCGGATCAGACCGTTCGTTACGTGATCAATGGAACGGGGGGGTGTTTGGTTTCTCCGCCGACCAATTTGCCTCCTCTGGCTGGCCCGCCTCCGGCGTCGGCGCCGCACACGCAGGCCTCCGACGAACCGCCTTCCGCAGGGGTTTGTGCTCGAGTCCGGCTGCAGATCGAGCAACGCGCGACGCTCACGCGCTCGGCATTTCAAGGCACGCTTCAACTCGACAACGCGCGCAGCGACGCAGAGCTGCGAGACGTCTCTCTTGCCTTGGAAATTGTCGAAGACTCTGGCCGCGACGCCAACGCAATGTTCTTCGTGCGGACCCCCACTGTCAGTGGATTTGCGGAAGGCAATGGCCTCGGATCCGTGGGGCCTTCCTCCCATGGCCTCGCTCAATATGTCTTCATACCTGCGCGTGAGGCGGCATCCGACGGACCGAGGGTTTATCGGATCGGCGGTGTTTTGACGTATACCGAGAGCGGTCAGACTGTGAGCCTGCCTTTGCTGCCC
>JAYTTC010000244.1:0-7402 GCA_043745255.1 Verrucomicrobiales bacterium | reverse complement strand
CAAGCACGGCGGAATCGTCCGGACTCAGCCGCCGCGCGATCGCTCCGTCGAAAAAACAGGGATGATTTCGGAGCAGCCGGTTGAGTCGACTGAGCGTCGGAATGATATTCTCCTCGCTGCCCCAGTTAAGCCCGCCACAACTATGGACATTGACCTTTTCCTTGGCCAGCCACTCAACGCCAGCCGTGATTCCGAAGCCGCCGCTTGGGCTGGTGAGCGCGCAGAGCTGGTTTCTGAGGAGCGACCAGGTTTTACTGGTCGCCGCGAGACGGTTGTTGTCGTGGGTTTCGCTGTAGTGGACATAGAGGCCCACGGTTTCGCTCTGGCGAAGCGCATAATCGAGGTACGCCGAAATCTCTTTCGGTGAGTTATTTTGAAAGAGTTCGGAGTAAGCCCATTGCATACCTCCCTCCGTCAATAGCTCCTCCGTCGTTGACCAGGGTCCACCCAGGCCTTCGAGCAGGAACACGGTGTTGGGAAACTCCTGCCGGACGCGGGAGATGATGTATTGCCATGCCGGGAGCGGGACTTTGTAACCGGCGTCACAGCGAAAACCATCCACCCCCCGGCGGCACCAGGTGAGGAAAACATCGGCGAGATACACCCAGAGCTCGGGGTGTTTGTGCTCCAGTTCAGCGAGATCCTCCCACGTGACGCCCCAGGCTCCCGGTGAGACAAAACCTCCCTCCTTCGAGCGGAGATACCACTCGGGATGATTCTCCTGCAGCGTGGCTCCCCAGCCGGTGTGGTTGATCACTACATCCAGAAAGACACGCGCTCCTCGCTCGTGGGTGGCATAGGTCAGTTCGCAGAACTGATCGATTCCGGTGGTGCGTCGGTCGAACTCCACCAACGCCGGATCTACCGCGATGAGATCCTCGCAGGCGTAAGGACTCCCGTATCGGCCGTAACGCGCGTAAGTAGTCGGTGTGGGGTTGACCGGCAGCAGATGAAGAATCCTAAATCCAAGCTGGTCGACGATATGGGGAAGCTGTCGCTTCAGATCACGCAGTTTTCCTGAAGGAGGAATCACGGTGTAACCGCGGCTATCGAGACGCTTGAGCTCTTCCTCTAGGACGGGATCGCGAGTCGAGGCGAGCGTTCGTGTCTCGGCGAACTGCCGAGGGAAGGCGCAATAAATCGTGTTTGCAGTTCGACTCAGATCGGGGTGCACGCAGAGGCCGAAATCCGGTCCTTCGGGCCAATGTTGCTGTCCCGCCGGATCGGTGGCGTAGGCTTTACTGCTGAAATAGCCAACTTCAGCCAGCGCAAGTTCGACGAACCATCCGGTGTCGCCCACCCGCAGTGGGATGTCATGCCAGGAGTTGCCCGCCGGCGGCACTTGGTGAAAGTGCGCCCGCAGAATCTCTTCTCGCACCCTGGCCGCACGTCCCAGGTTCGTCCTGAGGTGGGCCTTCCATCCGCGAGGCACGGGCTCGCCGCCCGGGCTCCGAAGAGAAATGCGAATACGATCCCCGACGAAGCGCACAAGACGCCCCCCGGGACTGGGTGTCATTACCAGGCTTTCCATGGGCATTATTTTTGAGTCGGCGTAACAAACCGGCCAGACGACTCTTCCATCGGTTTGCGGCGTCCACTGCTGAATGGCGTCCCATTAGCGGACAACCCTCGACGCGGCGCTTCACTCGCGGGGAAGCAGCTGATACCAGTTGTCCCGCTGGCGCGCAGTGTAGCCGAGTTCTTCGATCAAGCGTTGCATGTCTGCGACGCCCATGTGAAAGGTGGTCCCGGCCTGCGAAACCACGTTTTCCTCAATCATGATGCTGCCCAGATCATTGGCACCGTATTTTAAGGCTATTTGGCCGATCTCGAGCCCTTGAGTGACCCACGAGCTCTGGATGTTTGGGATATTGTCCAGGTAGATACGGCTCAGGGCCTGCATTCGTAGATACTCATGAGCCCCTACGGCAGGGGCTTTCAGCCGAGTGTTCTCGGCCTGGAAGGTCCAGGCGATAAAAGCGGTGAAGCCCTTGCTTTTGTCCTGTTGAATGCGGACGCGTTCGAGGTGTTCCAGTCGATCGTCCAGGGATTCCACATGACCAAACATCATGGTGGCCGTGGAACTGAGTCCGAGCCGATGCGCGGCGTCCATGACGCCCAGCCAGTCGTCGCTCATCGCTTTCAATGGGGAAATTCGCTGCCGAACTCGATCCACTAAAATTTCCCCGCCCCCGCCGGGAACCGATCCCAGCCCAGCCTCCGCGAATTGACGCAGAATCTCTTCCACGGGCAGCTGGAACACCTCCTGAAAATGAACGAACTCACTCGGACTAAACCCGTGGATATTGATCGTGGGGAAGCGCTCTTTGATATGAGAGAGCAGATCGAGATACCACTGCAGGGAAAGTTTAGGATGATGCCCCCCTTGCATCAGGATCTGAGTGCCACCAAGCGCGACTGTCTCCTCAATCTTGCGATCTATCTCCTCGTGGGTGATGACATACGCGTCATCGTCCTTTTCGGTTCGGTAGAAGGCGCAGAATTTACAGTAGACGTTGCAGACGTTCGTGTAGTTGACGTTTCGATCGATGATGTAGCTAACGATCTCGTTCCCGTGCCCCTCGTAAGCATCTTCTTTGGCCAGCTGGCGCCGGCGGTCGGCGAGGGAGCCGAGTTCTTCAAGCGGGAGCTGATAAAGCCGCCGAGCGTCAGTCGCCTCGATTCGCTCGCCGTCCCAGACTTTCTGGAGCAGATCCTGGATCGTGGCGTCGTAAATCACGCCCTGAATGTAGGTGGAACCTGGGTGTAAACAATGGGGAAAATAGGCCCGTTAGGACTTATTTGTGTTCATCCTCCAGCAATAGAGTCTTGAGGATCATGATCGATAGATCGATCGAAGCGGAGCGTTCCTGATTGGTCAGAAATGTGGCAACCACGGCGCGGTGAGAGCAGTTCAGGATGAACGTGGCGGTGTGAAGGTACTCTCCTTTCGGTGGAACCGCAGGGGGCATGAAGCGGCCGTCTGTCAGCGCGACGTAGACGCCATAGGAGTGGTCTGACTTGAAGGAGAGGGGGCACAGCTTTTTTTCCACCGAATCGCGGACCATGGGTTTGGTGCCGAGAATGAGCAGGCTTTCCAGATCGTCCATGCTGTCCAAGTTCGCGCCCGGTTTGGATGGAATGGCCGAAATGAGCAAAATGGATGCAGACTCTGAATCAACCAGCCGAAAGGTGCCTGTCGATGTCCCATCGGCAGGGTTGGACTCGGTTTTCCACCCCGAGGGATGTTGGACGCTGAATCGATCTCCGCTGGCAACTTTGAAAGACTCCTTCTCAAACTCCGCGCTGCGGGCAGCGATAACGAGTGCAAGCAGGGTCACCCCCGCTGAACTCCACGATAATAAGGAACGAGTGCGCATTATTGGGGCAGGGTGCCCAAATTGGAGGGCGTGCTCCTACCTCAGTATATAATCGGCTGCCTGCGTCAAATCTTCAGCAATAAGGGCGTTTTTCAATCGCTCCCCGGCAACCACTGCGACCTCTTTGCCATACCCCGTGCGAACCAGGATGCTCGCCTTCACTCCGGCATTCCAACCGCACTCGAGATCGATGAGCTTGTCTCCGATCATGAAGCACTGGCTTAGGTCCAGCGCGAACTCATCCCGTGCGTCGAAGAGGAATTGGGGAGAGGGCTTTCGACCCCGGCTCGGCTCGTCCGGGGCTTCAGGGGCGGTATACACCCTAGTCAGACGTACGCAGGCTTCGGCGAGTTCATCGTTTACTCTTTGATGGACTGCCTCGACGTCAGCCATGGTGAAGTAGCCTCGACCGACTCCCGACTGATTGGTAACCAGGAACAGGAGGAAGCCTGCACTCTGCAGTCTCAGGAGCGCCGCAGGCGCGCCTGCGAAGACGGAAACTTGCTCGGGGCGATGGAGATAATTCTTTTCCTCGATCAACGTTCCGTCGCGGTCGAGAAATACCGCCCGCTTCATGACTTGGCGTCCGCATCCTCCACCGCTTCGCGGATGAGAGCTTTGAATGCGTCGATGCCCTGCCCAAAGCCTGCTGCGATCGGCAAAACCGGCGTTTTGCGGATTTTCTTTTTGAACTGCTTCAGATTCGCCTCCGCTGCCGGCTCATCCATTTTATTCGCGACCACGTAGAGCGGCTTCTTCAGCATCGCTGCGTCGAATAACTCGAGTTCCTTGAGCAACGTATGATAGTCATCCCAAGGTTCTCGCGCGTCCACTCCTGCCATGTCCAGCACCACCACGATGATCTTACATCGTTTGATATGGCGCAAAAACGCGTGACCGAGCCCCACGTTGCGATGCGCGCCCTCAATAAGTCCGGGGACATCGCACACCACCAGGCGTCGGAAATCTGCGCTGTATTCCACGATCCCAACCTGCGGTGTTCGAGTGGTGAAAGGATAGGGTGCGATCTTCGGTCGGGCGTGAGAAATCGCAGTCAACAGGGTGGATTTGCCGGCGTTCGGGTATCCCACCAGACCGACCTCAGCCATCATGCGAAGCTCGAGAAGGAAATCTCCTTCATCGGCCGGCTCTCCAGGCTGCGCAAATCGAGGTGACTGGCGTCGGGAGTTGGCGAAGTTTCGATTGCCGAGCCCCCCTCGTCCACCCTGACAGAGCACAAATTGTTGGCCGTCATGGGTGAGATCGGCGATCAGCTCCCCTTTGCGTTCGTCGCGAGTTCCGGAGTTCGAGTCGTCTGGTTCTTCCTCCAGATTCATCTCCACCGCTCTTACATTTCCACTATGGCGGATGACCGGGCGCTTTCCGGTCGAAATCGGTAGGTGTGTTTTGTCATCGGCCTTCTGCTCTTCGGTAGACTCGTCATCTTCGAGAGTTTCGCCGTCCTCTAGAACCGTCAGACCGGGCACAACTTTCGGGGTGAGTCGCCATACCAAGGTCCCGCAGGGCACCTTGATGATGAGATCCTTCCCTGCCGGCCCATCCATCCCTTTTCCCATGCCTGTTGTGCCGCATTCAGCGAGCAGTCGCGGAACATAGTACTGCTGAATCAGGTTGTTGAGATCGTGATCGGCTTGAAGGATGACGTTGCCGCCCCGCCCTCCGTTTCCGCCGCTTGGTCCGCCCTTGGGACGGTAGGCCTCTCGCAGAAACGCCACGCAGCCAGGTCCGCCGTGACCGGCCCGGGCATATACTTTTATTTCATCGATGAACATGCGTTTCTGAAGTTCTTGGGGATGGAGCTTCTCCGCTCCCGCAGAGGAGCACAGGTCGTCCCCAGGCGTCTGTCGGCATCACCCGGGGTAAAAAGAAAAAAGGCGAGGCTGCTCACCTCGCCGTGAAAATAAAGAACCGCGGAACTAATTACTGGCCGCGACCGCCTCGGGAACAATGTTCACGCGGCGGCTGCCTCTGTCGAATTTGACTCGCCCAGCAGCCAGTGCGAACAGCGTCCAATCGCGGCCCGTGCCCACATTGACGCCCGCGACAAATTTGCTGCCGCGCTGGCGGATGATAATGCTTCCGGCAGTGACTAACTCGCCACCGAAACGCTTAACGCCAAGCCGTTTGCTGGCGCTGTCTCGTCCGTTGCGGACGCTGCCTTGACCTTTCTTATGTGCCATAGACTTAAGCTTTGATCTCTTTGATCTGGATGACGGTCAGCTCCTGGCGGTGACCGACCGTGCGGTGGTAACCTTTCCGGCGCCTCATCTTAAAAGCGATTTTTTTATCTCCGCGCACGTGTTCAAGCACATCCGCGACCACCTGCGCTTTATTGATGGTCGGTGCGCCGACGGACACTTTGCCGTCCAAATTTACGAGCAGAACCCGGTCAAACGTCACCGGTTTACCGGCCTCCACAGCCAAGCGTTCGACTTCGAGCTTGTCACCTGCGGCGACTCGGTACTGCTTTCCTCCGGTCTCTAAGACTGCATACATAGTTTTTGCCCCACAAAGGGGACCGAAATGTTCCAAATCGTGGGCTGAGTGTCAATGGGTCTCTCAAAGTATTTCGAAAAAGCTATTTGAAATACCTCTTGATTGGTATCGGTGGCCTTCCTATATTGCGCGCTCTTTTTGAGGCACAGACCGATTTGAATTTTGAATTTTTATGAGACGCCCCCGTGGAAATAAGACGAGAAAGTCGGTCGCTAAGCGATTCAAGATCACCGCCAGTGGCAAAGTCATGCGTTCTCGCGCGGGACGTCGCCACCTCCTTGCCACCAAAAACTCCAAGCGTCGTCGCTCGCTTGGTAAATCGGTGGAGGTGGATCCTACCGACAAATACCGCATCACTCAGAGCCTCCCGTTCAGCCACTAATTTAACTGATTTCATCCTATGCGCGTAACTAACGCCCCAGCCTCCCGCCGTCGCAGAAAGCGGACTTTGACCGCTGCCAAAGGGTTCCGTATGCGTCGTTCCAAGCTCTACCGTTATGCGGCAGACGCTTTGGACCACGGCCGTCAGTATGCCTATCGCGATCGCAAGACCAAGAAGCGCAACTTCCGCACCCTCTGGCAGGTCCGCATCAACGCGGCAGCTCGGGCTGCGGGCATCACCTACAGCCGGTTCATGGAAGGCCTAAAGGCCGCGAAGGTGGCTTTGGACCGCAAGGTTCTGGCTGATCTCGCCGCCACGGATACCGCCGCTTTCGGGGAATTGGTGAAGCTGGCGCAGAACGCGTTAGTCGCCAAAGCCAAGGCCGCCTGACCGTAGACTCTCCTTCAACACCGGATGTTGAGGGTTTTTGTGTGGCAACTCAAACGAGCGACCTGAAAGGGTCGCTCGTTTTTTCTTCTTAAGCCGAAGTTCGCTTTCTATCGTCCGCAGTGGCTTGCGACTGCGATTTTTAGTCGTGATCGAGTGAATGGATTCTACTGCGACTCGGGCGTTGATCTTCGAGTCACGTGAGTTCGGAACGCTTTTCCTATGTCATTGCTTGCACAGATTGAACCGTTGAAAGACGCCGCCCTAAGCCAGTTCAAAGCGGCAACTGATCTTGCCACGCTTGAGCAGGATCGGGTGCATTACTTGGGCGCGAACGGCGGCTTTACGGCTTTGATGAAACAGCTCGGAACTCTGTCGAAGGAGGAGAGGCCTGCGGCCGGAAAGTTGATTAACCAAGCCAAGCTTGAACTCGAGGCCGCTCTCGAAGAGAGGCGCTCCGCGTTGGAGCTGAAGGCCGCTCTCCCGAAGGACCCTACCGATTTCACGCTCCCGGGACGTCGCGCTGTCCTTGGTCGACTGCACCCCCTGACCCAGGTTACCGAGGACATCGTTCGGAGTTTTCGCCGATTAGGATTCGCGGTAGCGGACGGGCCGGAAGTGGAAGATGAGTATCACTGTTTCGACGCGCTCAATACACCGGCAGATCATCCGGCTCGCGATTTGCAGGATACTTTTTACTTGAACACCCCGTCGCGCCCGCTTCTTCGCACGCATA
>JAYTTC010000243.1:0-7408 GCA_043745255.1 Verrucomicrobiales bacterium | reverse complement strand
CTCCAGCAAACCTTGGATCGATCCAGGACCGCCTCCTTATCTGCACGGAGTTGGCGATGCGGAGTTCCGCGAGAATGTTGTCGAAGTGATACGACGGAGCAGTCAGATGACACCCGACGATGGAGTCACGATCGATATTTCCCCTGGCGCCTTTGGCAACAACACCCTTGGCACTAGCGATGGAGCCGGGCATTCACTGAATCCTGCCACCGGAGAGCCCTATAGCGCGAACCCGGTCAAACGTGGGGATTTTACTCGAGTTCTGGCAGAGTTCTGGGCTGACGGTCCCACTTCGGAAACACCCCCCGGACATTGGAACACCATCGCGAACGGAGTGAGCGACAACCCGGTTTTCGAGAAGCGCATCGGTGGAACGGGTCCGGTGGTTGAAGGTCTGGAATGGGATGTGAAAGTCTACTTCGCCTTGAATGCAGCGGTGCATGATGCCGCCTGCGCGGCGTGGTCGCTGAAGCGATACTACGATGGTTGGAGGCCGATTAGCGCGGTGCGATTTATGGGCCAATATGGACAATCGAGCGATCCGCATGCCGCCTCGTATCATACGAATGGACTGCCGCTGGTTCCTGGCTTGATCGAGGTGGTGACAGCGGAAACTGCGAAAGCGGGTGGGCGTCATCAAGGTCTGCCCGTTGGCGTCGTCACCATCCTGGCCTGGCCCGGACAACCCGCTGCTCCCGCGACTCAGCACAGTGGTGTGAAATGGATTCTCCCCGCGGATTGGCTCCCGTTCCAGAAATCCAATTTTGTGACCCCGGCATTTCCCGGATACATCTCTGGCCACAGTACCTTCAGTCGATCGGCTGCTGAGGTGCTCGCCGCCATTACGGGATCTCCCTATTTCCCGGGAGGGATGGGAGTTTACAACGCCCCTGCGGACACTTCGCTCACATTTGAAAAGGGTCCGAGTACGAACATTCAGCTCCAGTGGGGGACGTATTTCGACGCGGCGGATCAAGCAGGCCTGTCCCGAATTTGGGGAGGCATCCATCCGCCCGTTGACGATTTCAAGGGACGCATCGCCGGTTCGCAATGCGGCAAGGGAGTCTGGGCCCTCGCAAAAACCTATTTTGACGGATCGGTACTCCAGCCCAACGTGGCCTTGCATATGCGACCGCTGAACGCACTCCAGTGCGAGCTGCGTTACAACACTCTCCGTGGTTTCTACTATAAGCTGCAGTCCACTTCCGATCTTTCGCTCCCGTTTGTCGACGATGCAACGGGTGTGAATCGGGCAGTGGATTCCCATGTGGTTCGTCTGGATTCGCTGGCGGCAGGAAAACGGTTCTACCGAGTGGTCGGCAGTCCGACTCCGTAGAGGAGACTGACAGACTTGTCATACTCACTCTCTCACGCTTAGATCGGTGGGTGGACGATACCCTGTACGATGCAGTGATCATTGGCGGCGGGCCAGGCGGGAGCACGACGGCCACCTATCTCGCCGACGCGGGTCACCGAGTCTTGGTCCTCGAGAAAGAGCGCTTTCCACGGTTCCATATCGGCGAGTCGTTGCTCCCTTACAACTGGGGCCTTTTCGAAGAGATGGGATTGCTTCCCAAGCTCGAAAAAGCCGGCCTGACACGGAAGTGCGGCGCTCAGTTTCATCTCGGGAACGGATCCAAGGCGACCTGTTTTGTGTTTCGTCAGGGGAAATTCACACGTCATCCGGAGGCGTTCCAAGTCGAGAGAGCTTCATTCGATGAACTGCTTCTCAATCATTCGCGGGAACGCGGTGCCGAAGTCCGGGAGGAATGGACGGTTCAATCGGTTGAAGCGCGATCCGCCGACGGCCATGTGGTGGTCAAAGCCGCTGGAAAGGGTGGCAGGGTGGAAACATTCCGAGCCCGTTTTCTCATCGATGCCAGCGGACGTGGGAATGTCACCGGCAATCAGGAGGGAATCCGCGAAGTTCATCCACGCTTGAAGAAAGTGGCGGTATTCAGCCACTTCTCCGGCGTTCAATTGGACCCGGGCGAGAAAGGCGGCGACACCGTGATCGTACGGCTCGAGAACAAGTGGTTTTGGATCATCCCGCTTCATCCTGACAAGGTCAGCGTGGGCTGCGTGATGGATCGAGACGAGTTTGCGTCGCGAAAGAATTCGCCTGAAGAAATCTTTTGGGCTGAGGTGCGAAGGAGCAAGCCGATGGCGGAGCGGCTGGCCCAAGCTCAGGCGCTGGTTCCCATTCAAACGACAGGCGATTTTTCCTATCGCAATCGTCGTTTCGTCGGGCCTCGACTCCTTCGCGTGGGAGATGCCGCCGGGTTCATGGATCCCATCTTTTCGGCGGGCGTCTATCTCGCCATGTTCTCCGGGAAGCTGGCGGCGGAGTCGGTCTCGGCGTCTCTCAAGGCGGATGATAACGGAGTGAGACGGCTTGCCCGCTATGAGAAGCGGATTCAAAAAGCGATGTCGATCTACTGGGAAATGGTGGAGAACTTCTATACGACTCCCTTCATGGAGATTTTTCTCGAGCCGCGACATCGGCTGGATCTTCCCGCTGCGGTGAACGCTATTCTCGCCGGTGAGTTGGAGGGAGGGTTCAAGATGCGCTGGCGTCTTCGTCTCTTTTTCTGGATCGTTCGGCTTCAAGCTCGGTGGCCGCTTGTTCCTCGTATTTCTTTCGCACCCTCGAATCCACTCGCTCCTGTGTGAAGGTTCTCTTTCTCGTTTTTGCGCTGTCGCTCGGAGGTCTCACGGGGTGCCGAACTCCGGTTCCGCTGCCTCGGGTAGACTTGGCGGAGCCCGGATGGCGGGTCCAGGAATCGCAGGTGGTCTGGATCCCGCGGAAGCATGCACCGTCGCTCGTCGGTGAGCTGCTGTTGGCGACTCATTCTGATGGTCGCACGTTCTCCCAGTTTTCCAAACAAGGACTGCCGGTCGTTTCGACGCGCACGGCTCTCGGTGCCTGGCGTTTCGAGGCTCCGATGTTTCATCACGTGCACCAGGGCCTAGGCGATCCGCCTCGGAGAGTGCCGTGGTTTCAGATTCGCTCGATTCCACCGGACGCCCCAGTCCAAGAACCCTGGCGTCTTGAGGTTCAGCCGCTGAATCGTACCTGGAAGCTCTATCAACACGGCACCGGAGAATCGGTCGAGGGAGTGTTGCCGTGAGAGATGCGTCCTCACGCCGTGCTCTAGCCTCAGAATCCTCCTCCTCGGTATCCGTGGCGGAGCCTTCCCAGTCGCCCGCGTCCCCCTCGTCTCTCTACCAGGTGAAACTGTGGCGCTGGGGACTGCGAATAGCTGCGTGGTTTCCCCCTCGGATCTTGCATGTCGTGGCCGCGTCCCTGGCGTCGGTCTACGCACGATTTCGTCCTAGGCGGTTCGCCGTGGTCAGGGGAAATCTCCTTCCGGTCTCGGGCGGAGACGAGCGTCATGCGACCCGTCTGGCTCGCGCACTGTTTCGGGAGTTCGGAGTGAAGTTGATCGATCTCTGGCGATACGAGGCAGGGCTTCCGGTGGATCGCCTTTTTCGCACTCTCACCGGATGGGAGAATTTTACCCAAGCTCAGGCGCGAGGCAAAGGGGTGTTGCTGGTGACGCCGCATTTTGGAAATTGGGAATTTGGCGCGCCGCTGCTGGCGTCGCGTGAAGTCAGGCTCCTGGTTCTGACTCAAGCGGAGCCAGGCGCAGGCTTCACGGAGTATCGACAAGCGGCGCGCGCGCGCTGGGGAATCGAGACTTTGGTGGTGGGGGGAGATCCCTTTGCGTTTGTCGAGGTCATCAAGCGGCTCCAATCTGGCGCCGTGGTGGCGTTGCTCATCGATCGGCCCCCGCCGACGTCCTCTGTGGAGGTGACGTTTTTCGGGCGTCCGTTCCGAGCCTCGATCGCGGCCGCCGAACTCGCGCGCGCTTCGGGCTGCGCGATCCTTCCGGTGATCCTACCCCGTGTTTCCACAGGGTATGAGGCGCATCTTCTCCCCGAGATTGCCTATGATCGGCGGATGCTTGGGAATCGCGACGCGCGAGCCGTGCTCACGGGAGAAATCTTGCGTGCCTTTGAGCCTGCTCTTCGCCAGCATCCCGACCAGTGGTTTCACTTTGTCCCGGTATGGGATGTGGTGGACTCGCCCTAACATGAACCGCCTCCTCAATCTTCTCTGGCGAACGGTCGAGGTATCCTGGTGTGTTGTTGCGCTCACTGCCGGATCCCCCGCACGCGCGGCAGACCTTCCTCAGCCCGTAATCCAGTGGCTGGCGGCACAGACTCAGGTCTCGAGTTGGACTGCAGACTTAACCCAAACTCGAAAACTTAAGTCCCTCGCGCAACCGCTCATCTCCAATGGGAGGGTTTGGTTTGCCGTTCCCAACAAGATTCGGTGGGAGCTGGGATCTCCAGCCCGTACCATCGCTGTGCGGGGAGTGGGAGACTTGGTGGTGGTCTATCCTCTCTTGAAGCGCGCCGAGCGCTTTTCGCTGAACGGATCCGGACCTTGGAAGGAAGTGATCGCGCTGATGGAAGGAGGATTCTTCCGCGATGCCGCGGAGTTTGATCGCCAATTCAAGGTGCTCTCGGTGACCACCACCAACGCGATCTGCACGTTGCAGCTGCAGCCGAAATCCTCAGGGGCTCGCCGGATGATGCCACTCTTCACGCTGGCTTTCGGAGTGAGCGATCACGAATTGGTTGGAACGGAGCTGCAGTTCGCGGATGGGTCCACCCTTCGCAATGAGTTTGCCAACGCAATCCGAAACCCGCAACTCGACGAGTCTGTCTTCGTCCCTCCAATCGATCCCTCCTACACCGTCGTCGAACCGTTGAAACGGTAGCCCATCTGCCTATGGAATCGATTCTCATCTCCGCGCTCTCGGCACTGCCGCATGGAGATGAATTTCGTTTTGTGGATCGGTTGCTCGAGCTCCAGCCCGGAATCCGCGGGGTAGGGGAGTATTTGTTGCGAGGGAATGAGGGGTTTCTCAGTGGGCATTTTCCTGGGAATCCGATGATGCCAGGAGTCCTCTTGGTGGAGGCACTGGCTCAGCTGGCCGGAGTGGTCGCGCAGAGCGATCCGACGGTCTCTCCCTTGCTGGGATTAAAACTCACCGCTATTCGGAGTGTGAAAATCTTGGGGAGTGCGCGCCCAGGACAGTCGTTGCGGTTGAGGGCTGAGGTGACGGGACGGATGGGGGGGCTGGTTCAGTGTCGCGTGAGTGCGGAGGTGATGGGCCGGCTGGTGCTCCAGGGAGAAGTTACCCTTGCGGGGGAGAGCTGAGCTCCGCGCGCGATTCCAGCCAACGACGTCGCCACTCGGCTCGAGGTGTTTTTCCACGACCATTCGCATCAATCGCCTCCACGCGCCACCAATGTCGTGGAAGCTGCCATGCTGGCAGCAGCCCGAGGAGATGCGTTCGCAACTCCTCCTCTGTAGCGGTGCTCAGAACGCACGCCACCACCTGATCCCCCCGCGCCGCGTCATCCCCGGAGACGATTCCAAACACCACGCACTCGACCACTCCAGGATGCTGTCGCAATGCGGCCTCGACCCCCTCAGGTTCCAGCTTCCGACCTGCCACGTTCATGAGATCGGAGGCGCGGCCCAGCCAGCGGACCGTTCCGGCGTTGATTTCCACTCGATCCTGAGTGTGGAAACACCCATTCGCAAGCGACGCATGTGGCTCTGGCCAGTAGCAAGTGCCCACCGAGGCACCCCGCACTTCGAGGCAACCGTCCACGCCTACCTCTAGTGCCACTCCATCCAGCGCGGTGCCGACGAGTGAGCCCTCGGTGCGCGGCTGCGAGCTGCGGTCGTAGGCGATCCCGCCACACTCGGTGGAACCGTAGAAATTGTGAATCTTGAGCCCGCTGCTTTGGAATACCGAAGTCTCGAGTGGCAAGGGAAGCGGCGCTCCTGCCGAGATGGCGAGTCTTACATTCGAGGGGATGGCACCCGCCTGAGACCACGCTCTCCACAGAGCGGGCACCGCAGAGAGCGTGACTTCAGGTGCCAGCTGACTCACCTGACGCACCGACTCCGGCAGTGGGGAGGCTCCGAGAATGAGCGGAATCCCGTGCAGGAGCAGCGGCGTGACGAGATTGGAAAACCCGTAAGAGTGAGCTAGCGATAGAATTCCGACATTGGGCCACTCCGGTCGTAGCCCCATCGAGGAAACAATTTGGTGCGCGTCGGCTGCAATTTGATCTGCTGTGAAGGCAACCAGGCGGGCGGCACCGGTGGAGGCGGAAGTGAGTTTGAGATGAACGCAGCCGGGGGGCGGAAGGACGGCGGGCAGTGGCTGACCGGTTTCGATTGGGCAGAGGGCCCGGCCGTGACGCCAGGCCCGCAGTACCGTGGTCACAAATTCGGGTCCGTTTCCGTGAGCAAACACCAATCGCTTCTCTGTCGAAGGCGGATCGGAGGCCTGGTCGAGTTGGCTGAAGGTCCATCGGCGGCCAGTCGGCGCGTGAAGGAGCGCGAGCTCCTGCGCCCTATCCTGGACGATTTCCCGCCAGCGTTGGTAAAGCATTGCCGCCCTACCTAACGCACCGTTACTTTCTGCGGCAAGCATGATATTTGGCGTCTCACTCGAAAAACGATCACAGATCTCACTCGCTCGGTGTATCGCCACAGGATGCGCCGCCCTCGGGATCTTCTTGGCAGGATGCGCATCGCCTTCCGCGGATCGACGGTCGCGCAGCTTTGATTTTCCTCGAGACACGTTCGCCTTCACCAATGAGGTCTATCGCGTTTACCAGGCCGATCCGGTGACCGGGCTCCAAATTCATGTCCCTCGCGATCCTCCGCCGAGATACGCCCTGCGGTGTTTCATCTTGGCGCGCGCCGCCCGTCAGTTCCTATGGCATGCCCGGTTTGATCCGAGTCTGCCGAGACTGGCGGAGAGTGATTACCGGCGACGGGTGCGGCAGATCCTGCGACGCGACGCGCGCCATTCGGCGGATGGAAAAGAGCCGGTGGTCATCCCTGGTTTTTCAGATCTTCAGGCGTTCAGCCTCGCCATGCCCGAGTTGCTAAAGAAGTCCTGTGGCGGGCCGGCCGGAAGCTATCTGCAACGCGGACATTGGCGGATGGTGTTTCCGTTTCCAGGCCGCTCGCAGGAACGCGCGGCGAAGCGATTCGCGGAGGAGGTCCGCAATAAGGCCTATCCGATCCTCCACTTGGTGCGTTTTCCCCAGCTCACCATCAATCATGCGGTTTTGCTCTATGGTGTGGAGGAGGCCGGAGAAGAGATTCGGTTTTTTGCCTATGATCCCAACACTCCCTCCATCCCGCTGGAGTTGCGATTCGATCCGCTCTCCCGCCATTTCCAGATGGCATCCTCCGCCTTTTTTGTGGGAGGGAGAGCGGATCGAATCGCAACTCCAGCGGGATGGAGGGAGTGTTGGGATCATAGGCAAAAAACCGAATCTCTTCTCCGGCCTCCTCCACACC
>JAYTTC010000242.1:0-2034 GCA_043745255.1 Verrucomicrobiales bacterium | reverse complement strand
CCACCGTCCCACGAAAAGACGCGCACCTACCCGCATCCAGCACTGGCTCCTCGGAGTCTTCAAGCCAGCACCCCTTTCACCACCTGGCCATAGTTGTCGGTGAGTCGAAAATCACGACCATTGTACCGATACGTGAGTTTCTCATGATCGATTCCCAGCAGATGCAGAATCGTGGCGTGGAAATCATGGATGTGCACTTTGTTCTCCACCGCCCTCGCGCCAAACTCATCTGTTGCACCGTAAACGGTCCCGCCCTTCACACCGCCGCCCGCCATCCAGGAGCAAAACGCTTTGCTGTTGTGATCACGACCAGGGTCCTCGCCTCCATTCCGATCCCGCGTGACGGTCCGACCAAACTCTCCACCCCACACCACTAGAGTGCTGTCCAGCAAACCTCGCTGGGCGAGATCCTCAATCAGCGCGGCGGCGGGACGATCGATCTCCCGCGCGGAGTCCCGAAGTCGGTTTTCCAGATCCTCATGATGATCCCATCCTCCAGCCCAGACTTGAACAAAGCGGACGCCTCGTTCCACCAACCGACGAGCGATCATCAATTGCTTTCCCTGCGCTGAATCACCGTAGAGCTCCCGAGTGGCGGCGGTCTCCTTAGAAAGATCAAAAGCATCGCTCGCCTCCATCTGCATCCGATACGCCATCTCGAAGGAGGCTATACGCGCGTCGAGTTGAGGATCCCGGGTAAGACCCGATTGGGACTGGCTGTTCAGTTTTTGAACTAGATCGAGCTGCCGGCGCTGCTCCTTATCCCCAAGATACGGGTTGCGAATATTCTGAATCATCCCGTCAACGGTCGCCGCTTTGGTGTTGATGCTGGTCGCTTGGAAGTTGCCGGGAAGAAATGAAGAGCCCCAGTTTTGCACACCGCCTGGAGGGAGGCCCCCGGGGCGAAGGGAGATATATCCAGGGATATTCTGATTCTCACTTCCCAGACCATACAACACCCAAGAACCGAGGCTCGGCTTCACCATCCGAAGCGAACCGGTGTTCATCATCAAGGTCGCCACATCGTGCGCAGGAATGTCGGTGTAGAGAGATCGAAGCACCGCAAGACGATCGACCTGCTCCGCCAACCTCGGAAAAACCTCGCTGACTTCGATGCCGGAGCGCCCGTATTTTGAGAACTTAAAAGGTGAAGGCATCGCGATGCCGTTGAGCCCGGGGAGCGATTGATCCTCATGCTTTCCCAGCTCAGGTTTGGGATCCCAGGTGTCAACATGCGATGGGGCACCTTGGGCAAAAATATGAATGACATGTTTGGCTCGGGCAGGAAAGAGCGCACCGGGAGATGCAGAGGTGGGAGACCCAGCGCGGAGTCGAGTCTCTTGGGCCAGAAGTCCGGCTAGGCCCAGAAACCCAAACCCCATACCCGCCCGACTGAGAAATTGTCTGCGATCGAGACAGTCTGAGCCACAAGCTACATTCCAGGACGAAGCGAGAGGATTTCGTTTCATAAGTAAACTCTGACCACCAAGACGTTCCATCGGCCGAGAAGGTAACAGTAGGCGGCGGAAGCCAGGGCGCAATAGAGAGTGGCTGTAGGATGAGTGGACCCTCAGGAGCCCTTCGCCATCAGTTAGGCCTAAACTCCCTGCTCATTGTGCCGAATTCTCTTTCTAGCCGGGAGTATTCTGCTGGCTAGGATCAAAACCTCCCGGCTCGGGTGGTTTTGGTGTCGCTAGCACGAGGGTACGGCGGCTGCGAGAGATGTGAAAGTCAGTCGTTCCGCATCGGAAGGACGGAAGAGTTGTTGTTGCAAATGATTACTGTCGTTCGATTTCAAGCGACCCTGCTATTGTGGGGATGCCTGTGGGTCGCGCCCACTCCAAGCCTTCTGGCCGCTTCGCTGCCCACGGGGTTCGCCGAAACACAGGTGGCCAGCGGACTCACCAGCCCGACCTGCATGGCAGCGACTCCGGATGGACGGCTTCTCATTTGTCAACAGGCGGGCGAGCTCCGCGTTTTCAAGGCAGGCGCTCTTCTTGCCACTCCCTTCGTGGTAGTTCCAGCCGAGGTTGT
>JAYTTC010000241.1:0-2036 GCA_043745255.1 Verrucomicrobiales bacterium | reverse complement strand
GATTACGTGTTTCCAAACACTCGCGATACTCTTCTGATTCCCGGACAGCGCCTGGTCTTGGTGAATGATCTATTCCACTTTCAGCAGCTCTATGGAATCGATGTTCCCGTCGCGGGCGTTTATTTCGGAACTTTGAGCAACGGCGGGGAGCGACTCACCCTGATCAATCCCTCCGGGGAAATCCTCAGTTCAATCCGTTACGACGGTGCGAAGCCCTGGCCGGTCGGAGCCGACGGGGGCGGGTATACCCTAGTGCTGGCATATCCGGGTCTAGGCCTCGACAGCCCGTCGGCCTGGCGCACCAGTACCCGCACCAATGGCAGCCCGGCAGGGAGCGATTCCACACTCTTCTCCGGAGACGCAATGGCGGACATGGATGGAGATGGAGTCCCCGCGATCGTGGAATACGCACTCGGAACGAGCGATCAGGACCCGGCCTCAGGAGCGCACAGCGTCGTCACTCATTTGGATGACTCAGGGCGTTTCACCGTGAGCTTCTCGCGTCGGTTGGGCGCGGATGATATCCGGCTTGAAGTGGAGAGTTCTCAAGACTTAGTTCACTGGATGCCAGCGCTATTCCTCTCGACGCGCAATTTGAGCAATGGAATCGCGGAAGAAACTTGGGGCATGGCAACGAGTGAGGAAGGCAGCGTTTTTCTGAGAGTTCTGACGCGTTCTCGATAAGAGGAGGCCGGTTCCGATCGTTTGGTTTGGACGGTCCGATGCGAAATACCTTACCGACGCGCAATCTCCAGCAGTTCTTATTTTAGATTGGAAGGCAGGGAATTCGGAGGGCCAAAGGCCCGTTCCATTCCAGCCGGGGCATGGCCCCAGGAACAACGTCCATCGACTCGCTGGAGGGCTGAAGGCCCGATCCATCCGCGTGGGTGATAGAGCGGGCCTTCAGCCCTTAGGATGTTTTTGCGGCTTTATCCTGGGGCGTTGCCCACAGGCTGGGATGAGGCCGCGCCGTTGGCGCTCGAGTCCGACGAGCCAACAGCCCAATGCCACCCCAGACATGGCCATCGGCTACAGCTTTCGTCCGCAGCACGCGACTCCGGGGATCAAAGTGAGAATTGCTGCGCATTCTCCCATAGGGCTTGCCAGCCCTTCGTCTCACAAGCCCTCGGTCAACGTCGGCGGTACGAGCCTCCGGCAGCACTCGAAGGGAAGATTGCGCACCACTCCGAAGAGCATCAGCAGGAGCAGTGCGATTACGACCCCGCTGGGTGTGAATCCGGGGAGACCCAGAGGCTGGCCCCTGAGCCAGGGTCGAAAGGATCGAATGAACCAAAGGCCCAGCAGAGGCAGGGCGATGACGAAGAGTGCATTGTCGCGGAGTGCGAGGAGCCAGTCTCCATGGAGTAGATGGTAGACAGAGCGCGTGGCACCACAGCCCGGACACTGAAGGCCGGTGATCTGATGGAACACGCAGACTGGATAGACGCGGTGATGTCCAGGAGGGAAGAAGTGGAGCACGAGCCCGGTTCCGATTACTCCGAGAACCAGGATCAACACTCGCTGGGTTCTCACTGTGGGTTGCGAGTGCAATGGAGGTTCCGCCTAAGGTAAAGAACGCGAAGCGCTCACCAGCTCTTCCAATTTGCGGATCGCGCGACCGGTTTCGATCAGGGCTGCGGCGGCCTCCCAACCCTCCATCATCGATTTTGTTTTTCCAGCCACAAACAGCGCGGCGCTCGCGTTCAGCAACACCGCTTCACGTCGAGGACCCCGATCTTCACCCCGCAGGATTCGTCGGAGGATCTCGGCATTGACCGTGCGATCGCCGCCCGCCAAATCCTCAAGTCTGGCGGCTTGAAGCGGAAACCCTGCTGGCGAAAGCTCGGACGAAGTGAAGGCTCGGTCGTGATAGAACTCCGACACCGTGGTGCTTCCGAGCGTGGAAAGCTCGTCAAGGTAGGCATCTCCGACGGTGCCGCAAACGACCATTCCGCGGCGCACGCCTATCGATTGAAGCACCTTGGCAAGTTGTTCGCAGAAATGGGGGCGAGGCACCCCTAGCAGCTGTGCTGACG
>JAYTTC010000240.1:0-2040 GCA_043745255.1 Verrucomicrobiales bacterium | reverse complement strand
TTCCCTCCAGCGATCACGCAGCTGTTGCCTCCCACCAAAATCTCAACATTGGTGAGTCCAGGCGGGAGCGAGTTCGCCAATGTCACCAGGTCGAGGCTCCCAGGCCCGAGATTCGTCACACTGATCGTGTAGGTCAGTGGAGTTCCCACCGTCACTGGATCCGGACTGGCCGTGATTCCCACCCCTAGCGTGGGAATGCCGCCTAACGCAGTCACGGGACGGCAGGCGGAGAACTCCGAGGTTCGGCCATCTATCGATGTCGTGGTGCTGGTGATGAACGTTCCGATGGGGAGAGGAGGGCTGACTTTGAAGGAAAAAGAGGCATGTCCCGCGACATCGGTGACAACTTGAGCGCGTCCCAGATAGGTTTTGCCCTCGCCGTAGCCAGAGGGATCACATTCGGTGTTGGCGTAAAAATCGATAAAACCAGCTCGGTCGGACTCGCTGTCTAGAGATCCGGAGAGGGACGTCTCCCCAAGTGCACTGACCGCAGCCGTCAGCACAGGAAAGTTTTGAAGCGTGTTCGGCCCGTGGTCCAGATCGAGTGCGTCGTTGGGCGTCACGCCATCCCCAATGCCGCCTCCCGGCCGAGGCTGAAGGTCAATACCAAGCCCTCCATTTCCATAGATGGAATTCCCGACGATAGCGGCACTCCCTCCCGCAAAAACCACCACCCCCGCGCCAGTGTTGCCCGAAATGAAGTTACCTTGGCCAGGACCCGTGCCCCCCACAATCGTATCCACCGCTTCATCGAGCTGCAGCCCCATGTCATTGGGAACCGACGTTCCTGAGGTGCCGAGGCCAACTACGTTTCCGAAAATTCGGGTGCCGGAGCTCAGTTTGACCGCCGAGCTCTTCAGGCAGATGCCAGGCCCGTGATTTCCGGAAATCACGTTGCGGTCTTCAGGTGCCGGGCCTCCGATGACGTTGTCTGAAGCATCTCCGACCAAGATACCCGTGTGCCCATTGGGCCGAGCGACTAGACCCGCCGCATCCACGCCAATGAAGTTGCCACGAATGGAATTCCTATCGGAAAGCGCGCGAACGGCGGCAAACGAGAAACCATTGATCGCCAATCCCTGGATCACACAGTCCGGTGCCATTAACCGGAATCCATCCGGGATCAGAGTCGTGCCCCGAAGTTCCACTTGAAGACTCGCGTCGGTGCTGACGCTGCGACTGGTATTTCGACGACTGCCAGCCTGGCTGAAACCATCCACGACCACTGTATCTGTGAGATAGGGGAGTCGGGTCTCCAATTGAATGATGTGAGGGCCGACTCCAGGAACGGCGAACAGAATTGTGTCCACACCCGGGTTGGAATTGCTGCATTCGATGGCCTCCCGCAACGATCCGAGCCCGGCATCCGCTGTGGTCGTCACCACTAGGTTGCACGTGGACCCGGTATCCGCCGCGTTTCCGTCCATGGAACGGGTCAACGCGATCATGAGAGCGACGATCCGCACGAAACTAGTAGCACCTGACATATTGTCTTGGATCACAAAGATTGAATCGATTTAAAGCCAATCAAGTAACTCGACCGAGTGAGGAAATCAATGGCCACCTTAATAAGAATTTAAAAATGTCAGAACCTGATCTTGAGAGTGATGACGGGGTGGTGTAGGGGAGCACGTGAGCGTCCTGTGTCCGTCTCGTACCGAGATCTTTCTGGGCATTTGATCGGCAAATCCGGCGACGACTGAATGTAAAATCCAGCGAGGGCGCAGATGCCATATGACAGGCGACTGATCCCCCCGGGTGCAAATAAAAGTGGGTGAGATCTGGCTCCTTGGAGAAAGCCTGAATGGGTCGCTGCGTGAGAGGGCCGCCCACTTCAGCGGCCGCGATGTCCCGAGAGAAGTAGGTTCTCGAAACATCTTCCCTCTCCCCTCCGCGTCCTCCGCGCAATCCGGGGTAAACGCTCCTCCCAGGATCGGAAACAGGCAGGGCTGGGCTTAGCCGCGAAAAGGCGCAGGAGACGCAAAAAAGACCGGGGCTCTGGACGACGCTACAGAAGCCGGGCTGCAGTTCTGTAGCGTG
>JAYTTC010000239.1:0-2040 GCA_043745255.1 Verrucomicrobiales bacterium | reverse complement strand
GATACGGACGACGCTACAGAAGACGGGCTACAGTTCTGTAGTGTGGGCCGTATCGGCCCATCCCCACCCCCGCCCCACCTCTTCGAATAGGCGAGACTCCATTCTCACCCACTTTTAGTCACACGCGGCAAAGTGCCTGCCGCTCCTTCCTCAGTGAAGCTCGGTGGCGTTCTTTGTTACTCCACGCGCAAAACAAAAAGCGGCGCAAATCGTGAGATTTGCGCCGCTTTTCGTTTTGGACCACGCATCCCTAAGGATGGTGGAGCCGACAGGGTTCGAACCTGCGACCCCCACAATGCCATTGTGGTGCTCTACCAACTGAGCTACGACCCCGCCAAAACCGAGGCGGAAATCTAGAAACCAAGCCCCGAGTTGTCAAAACTATATCCCTGAAATGTTCGGGTCCTAACGTTTCCCCGTCCCAAGCCGATGCCTCTATAGAATGTCTGGTGCTCAATTCGGATGTCTGAGAAGAATCGACAGCGGTTCGAACTCCGCGCTCACGGTGATCTTAATTCATCCACCATGCCCGCCACGCTGATCGCGGATCAACTCGTCAAGCGTTTCGGCGACTTGACCGCTGTCGACGGCATCAGCCTTACCGTTTCGCCAGGTGAAGTGGTGGGCCTCCTCGGCGCCAACGGTGCCGGCAAGACCACCACTCTGAGAATGCTGGCGGGGATTCTCAGCCCCACCTCCGGCACGGTGACCGTCGCAGGATTGAATCTCAGTGCCCAACCACTTGATGCAAAGCGTCGCATCGGCTTCCTTTCCGGAGACACTCAGCTTTATCGCCGCCTCACACCGCGTGAATTGCTCATGTTCTTCGGGCGCCTCTACGAAGTGCCCGTCGATCGACTGAAGCAACGCGTGGAAGAGCTAATCGTGCAACTCGACATGGGGGATTTTGCAAGTCGACCCTGTGGGGCGCTGTCCTCGGGACAGAAACAACGAGCGAATATCGCGCGGGCATTTCTACACGATCCCGAGTTGCTGATCCTCGACGAACCTACCGCGACCCTCGATGTCTGGAGCGGACAGTTCATCGTCGAGGCGATTCGACGCGAACGCGCGCGCGGGAGGGCGATCCTGTTTTCCACCCACATCATGAGCGAAGTGGAGTATCTCTGCGATCGCATCTATCTCGTTCACGGCGGACGTCTCGTGGAGCAAGGACGTCTTCCGGAGATCCTCGAGCGATCAGGCTGCTCAAACTTGACCGACGCCTTCCTCCAACAGGCACGTCAGCTGGAGAACGCGACCCATAGTTGATTCATTCATGATTCGCTGGCATCTCATCTTCACACTGTTTCACAAGGAGCTCACCGAAACCCTCAGGGATCGTCGAACGATTCTGATGGCCATCGGGCTTCCCATTCTTCTGTATCCGCTGATCGCGATGTCGCTGACCAAACTGCAGGAGTCGCGCGCGGAAGCCCAGGAGGCGGCACGCTCTCGGGTCGCGGTGTGGGGGCAGATCCCGAAAAGCCTCGAGCAGATCCTTCAAAACACCAATCGATACGAATTGCTGCCGGAGTTTGGCCTGACAGAAAAATCAAAGCGCGCGCTGGAAAACGGAACTCTGCCGACACTCACCTCTAAGGAAGCCAAACCGGACCCGGAAGCGAAGGTCTCCAAATCCTCCAGATCGTCCAAACCGGATACCGAAGACCCTACGCATCCGCTGATTTTAGAAGCCCGTTCGCTCATCACCGAGCGCAAGATCGACGCGGTGTTGGCGGTCTGGCCGGAATTCGGAACCACGCTGTCGACCGGAGGTCTGGCCAAGGCCTTCGTTTTCTATGATTCCGTGCGGGACAGCTCGCGCAAGGCTGAGGATCGGCTGACCGAGTCGCTACAGGAGTTCAGAAAAACCGAGATTCGCCGCCGCGAGGAAAGCCATCAACTTCCATCAGGCTTTTCCCGAGCCCTGGACATCGATGGACGGAACATCGCTCCCAAGCAACGTCAGGCAGGGGGGTTCCTCGGGGCCATGCTCCCCTTCATCCTCATCGTTCTCTCCGCTTCCGGAGGACTCTA
>JAYTTC010000238.1:0-7488 GCA_043745255.1 Verrucomicrobiales bacterium | reverse complement strand
CGCCCGCCCGGCCAAACTTCCTTCCCCTGCATGCGGTGGTCTTCAACGAAGTCCTCTCGCACGCGGACGATCCTTACGAGGATGCCTTTGAGCTCTACAACCCGACACCCTGCGCTGTGGACCTGACAGGCTGGTTTTTGAGTGACAATCCCTCCAAACCCGCCAAATACAGAATTCCCTACGGAACTCTCATCGATGCCGGCGGTTACCAAACGTTTTATCGTTACCAATTCCAGCCACACCCAGGCGTGCCGCCCAGCTTTGGATTCAGCTCTGCGCACGGCGACGCGCTCTACCTTTTTGCCTCTGATGCGACCGGAAAGCTGACCGGAAGCAGAGCGGGTGTGGTCTTCCCTCCCGCGCCGAACAATATCGCTTTCGGCCGTTACCTCGCGAGCACAGGCCCGCAGTTCGTCCTCGTCAGCAATGTCACGCTCGGCACCACGATCGCAGTCAGCGACCCGCCTTCCCTGCTCTCGGCCTTCCGATCGGGTCGCGGTGCTCCGAACGCGCCGCCCGTAGTTGGACCGCTTGTGATCAACGAGATCATGTATCACCCGCCGGATCTTGGAACCAACGATAACCCGCTCGACGAATTCATTGAGCTTAAAAATATCCTCACGATTCCCGTGCCTCTCTTCGATCCCGCCTATCCCAGCAACCACTGGAAACTGAGCGGAGCGGTAGATTATACCTTCACCAATGGGGTCTCTCTGCAGGGTTCAGCCATGCTGCTCGTGGTAAGTTTTGATCCGCTGACCAACCCTGCGCAACTGGCTGTCTTCCGAAACACGTATGCGGTTCCGGAACACGTGTTGATCTACGGTCCCTACCAAGGGAAGCTCAACAACACCGGGGAAGCCATCCATTTAGTCCGTCCCGATATTCCCCAGTTTTGTTTTGATCCGGATTTCGGATGGGTGCCGCCGATCTTGGTCGACGTGGTGGAGTATCGCAGCAACACGCCATGGCCTTCAGCAGCAGACGGCACAGGCCTTTCTATCCAGCGTCGATTAGATGCCCCAATGGGAAATGATCCTGTCTATTGGAACGCAACGCTCCCCACGCCAGGCAGAGAGAATCAACCGCCTGCGGAGAGGCGCCCTAAACTCGACGCGATGCCACGGTCTGCGTCGATAGAGGCGGGTGGTACACTCACCCTGTCCTCCGGACCCGATGAGATCTCCACTCGATGTCAATGGCGCTTCAACGGGCTCCTCTTGCTTGATGCCACGAACGCGACGTTCACCCTCACCAACGCCCAAGTGCTGAACTCTGGAGACTACTGCGTCTTGGTGAGTAATCCCTACGGTGCCTCTGCGGCCATCGTCGCTGTCTCCGTGCTGGCCCCCCCTGCACTGAAGTCACAGCCCGCAAATCAAAGGGTCCCACAAGGCGGCGAGGCGGTTTTCGGGGTCACGGCTTGTGGCACTCCACCGTTCTCCTATCAGTGGATGAAGGAGGGAACGGCGATCCCGAGTGCCACCAATCTCACACTCCGAATTACCAACGCTCAATCGTCGGACTCCGGCGTGTATAGCGTCAGAGTGGACTCCTCGACCGGCTCTATCACCAGCCAGGGAGCCTCACTGAGTTCGACCTCAAACGATCCTCCCGCGATCCTCGCTCAGCCGCGCGGCTATTACTTCCTCAACTCCACTCCACTCAGTCCCGGCAGCTCCTACTCCCTTGGCGTGACGGCTTCCGGGAGCTCCCCCTTGCTGTACCAGTGGATGAAGGATGACCAAATTCTGATCGATGAGACGAATGACGTTCTGCGCTTCCAGAGTTTTCAGAGTGGGCAAGCCGGGAACTACCGGGTGGAGATCCGGAATCAGTTTGGATCGGTTGCGAGCGAGCCCGTCAGGCTGATCACGTTGATTCCGCCTGCCATTTCCATTCACTCAGATCCGACGATCATTTTGGAAGCGGGAGCGGATGTGCCGTTCGAAAGTGACACCCTCGGCACCCCACGCCTCTACTATCAATGGTTCGTGGATGGACGGAGCATCAATGGCGAACTCTGCTCCAACTACAGGGTCTACCAGGCTGGATACTCCGATGCGGGTTCCTATCGAGTCATGAGCTACAGCGTGCTGGGAGGCACTAACTACAGCCAATCCGTGGCTCTTTTCATTCGCCCCAGAATCACCAACGTTCAAAAAACACTTTTGGGCTTTGAGATTTCTTTCGAGGGGACTGCCGGAAGAGACTACGCGTTTGAATCGAGCACCGACTGGACTCAGTGGAACATCGTAACGACGGTAACCAATACCCCAACGATTTCGGTGAGCCTCACCGACTCCAACGCTCCCTCGGACTCAATCGTCTATCGCGTTCGCCAACTGCGGTGAACAGAGCGGAGGCGATTCTAACGGAGATGGCCTGTTAAGCCGCGATCATAGCCGTGCCCAACGGGGGACTGGCGTGGTCGTCGATTGCTTTTTGCAGTTTTGAAAAATCAATTGGCTTCGAAACATAACCATCCATGCCGGCAGCCAAGAAGCGCTCACGATCGCCTTTGAGAGCGTTCGCCGTGACGGCGATGATTGGCGTGTGCTCGCCCGACTTGGTTTCGTGCTCACGAATAATCGCGGTCACCTCGGTGCCTGAAAGATCAGGCATCTGGATGTCCATCAGGATCACGTCGAATCGCTGGGTTTCGTAAAGCCCAAGAGCGGTGTGTCCATCCTCGGCGAGTGTCGCCTTGTGCCCGAGATTTCTAAGGAGCCGCATGAGCAGGACTTGATTCGCTCGCGTATCCTCGACCACCAAAATCTTGAGAGCGCGTGGCTCGACGGTCGGGGTAGCAGCTGGGAGGGAAGGATGATTCGGCACTGCTGAAGCGGGAACGGATGGGTAGCCGCCAGCAACTTTCGCTAGCACTGCGGCAAGATGGAACGGAAGCAGCGGCTTGCCGATCACGCCGAGGATTGCCTCCTCACCCACGAGATCGGCGCTGCTTCGGCGATAGGTCGGACCGGTGACGAGAATCACAGGGCTTTTCACACGGATACAATCGCGAAAGAAATCGGGCAGTGTGACGTCCCCAGCCGCGGGGGATTGCGGATTCAAAACAACGATCGGGGTGGGTTGCCCCGGCTCTCGCGTCCGAAGCAGCTCGGAACGCGCCGCAGACAGGCTGGTTGCGAGGGTCGGGTGCATCTGCCATCGCGTGAATAACTCACTCAAAATCACGCTGGCGGTCGGGTTGGGTTCGATGACCAATACTGGAAGTCCGCGCAGCCGCAGGTCGGGGATCGATGCCGCACGCGATGGAGCGGCTTGGGCCTTGCAGCGCAGCCGGATAGTGACATGAAAAGTGCTCCCCTTGCCGCTCTCGCTTTCCACCCAAATGGCACCTCCCATCAGCTCGGCAAGTTGAGCGGAAATCGAAAGACCCAGGCCCGTTCCCCCATACTCGCGAGTCATCGATCCGTCGGCTTGCGTGAAAGCGTCAAAGATGATCTTCTGCTTCTCCTTCGCGATTCCGATTCCGGTGTCTCGAACCGAAAGATGAACCAGTGCGTGGTCACCCGACTGAGAATCAAGTCCCACCTGGACGGCGATCTCTCCCTGTGGAGTAAACTTGACTCCATTGCCGACGAGGTTGACGAGGATCTGGCGGATGCGCGTGGGATCCCCCTCCACTTGATCTGGGGTCGAGGGATCAACTCGGCACGAGAGCTCCAGGTTCTTCTGAAACGCGCTTAGACTCGATTCCTTAAGCGCGCTCTCCACAAGATCCAGGAGACTGAAAGGCACTGACTCAAGTTCCAGTTTTCCCGATTCAATTTTTGAAAAATCGAGGATTCCGTTGATGATTTCGAGTAACGACTTGCCGGAGCTACCGACGATTTCCAACAACTCGCGTTGCTCAACATCAAGTTCGCTCTGCAGCACCAGAGACGTCATCCCCAGCACAGCGTTCAAGGGCGTGCGCAACTCGTGACTCATGGTGGCCAGGAACTGGCTCTTAGCCTTATTCGCAGCCTCCGCCAGCTCTTTCGCCAACTGAGCCTCCTCTTCGGCCCGCTTGCGCTCGCTCACTTCCACTTGAAGCTCCTTTGTTCGATCAAAAACGCGAGCCTCAAGCTCATCGTGCGCCCGCTGAAGAACCTCTTCGGTTCTACGACGTTCGGTAATATCCCGAACAAAGATGCAGCAGTATGCATCACCCTGAAACTCGATATAACTCGAAGTGTTGCTGACAGGAAACACCTCACCCGTTAAGCGCCGACAGTTGCCATCGGAGGTGGAAACTCCCTTGGCTTTGAGGCGGGTCCAAAACTCTCTCCAGGCACTCGAGCTAAACGCGGGGAAGAGTGTATGGACGCGCAGTGTGGTCAGCGTCTCGGGGGTGCAGCCGAGCAACTTGAGCGCAGCGTTATTGGCATAGAAAAAATTACCATCCTCGCTGATCCAAAAAGTCGGATCTCCGGCTTGATCGATGTAAAACCGCGTGAAACGGAGTGTCTCCTCAGTTTGCAACCGATCCTTGATGGCTCGATGTAAGCGGGCGATTTCGCGCGCCACATAACGCGACTGCGGCACCGATAGATCGGCCGCATCCACTTCAGTCAGCGCGCGGTTCAGCATCTCCACCGGTTTAATTGCCACGTACTGCAACCCCAGCAAGATCGCGATGGAGAGAAATACCAAAGTGACCAACACCAACAAGCGCATTGCGCTGGCATGACTATCTATCTTGGCGTTCTGGGGGTTGACGTCCCAGACCATCTTGAGCAGCCCGAAGTTTTCTCCCCCGTAAGAGATGTCTCTCGAAAAGGTGCGGAAGTCCCCAGTCCGAGTCGCACTCTTCCAGAGCGCAAGGCTGACCCCGCGTGCATTCTGAATTTCGAAGAGCACGACGCTTTCATCGGTTTTGACCGTCTCCTCGACGATCGTCTTCAGAATGGGACGATCGCTAGACATGATCGGCTCGAGTAGCGACGCCGAAAGCGAGGCCAATAGACGCTTAGTCTGGAGACTCAGCGCTTCTTCCAGATAGCGCTTCTCAAAATGGCGGACGAGCTCTCCACTCAGAATACTCGCCACGCCAATCGCCACGACAAGCAGGATTGCCACCTGGCGGCCAAGCGGCCATTGAGCCTCCGGGGAGCGATCGGTTACCCTCGTCGCCTGGAGGTTCCTATTGTTTAATAAACCGATCATTGGTCTGCACCGCAACCCGAGTCTCCTGGAAATCGGAATCGTGTCCCGAAAGGAATATCAAACCCTCTTCACCCAGGGCGCTGAGCACGCTCTCGTCCTTCACGCCCAGCAATGCTTCACGTAGCGCTGCCTTAATATTGGCCGGAAGGCCGGCTCGCGCGATCCAAGGGCGCCCCACCACCGGAAAGAGCGCCAGAGCTCGCAGACGCCCGGTCTCTTCGTTCAGTTTGCGAAAGGTACGCTCGTTGAGCGCTCCAGCATCGTAGTCACCGGCCGCAACCGCCGCCCCCACCCGGTCGTGACGTTCGAGATAGTCGAATTTAGCCAGATCCCTCCCCGCGATGCCATGCTCCAACAAAAATTGCTGAGAGCTGTAGCGTCCGGTGGTGGAAAACTGATCGCCGAAGGCGAAGGTTTTCCCCTTCAGCTCAGCGATGGTCCTCACCGGACTATTGCTCAGAACGCAAATCACGCCATTGATCGACTTCTGTCCGCGCGCGCTTTCCACTGCGAGAATCTCCACCTCAGCACTCTTGCCCTTGGCGTGGACATAGGCAGCAGGGCCGATCTGACTGAAGTCGCAAGTCCCAGTCACAATCGATTCGATTCCCTCCTGATAGGTTTTCACGATCTGCGTGTGGATCGAGACCGGAACATTCAGCATCTTGCTGAGATTGGTTTCCAGAATGGCAATCAGAGGGCGATACTGCTTCACCATCTCCGTCGGTTTCTTGGAACTATAAAGGCCAAAGTTCAAGTGCAGATCGTCGGCGGAGGTAGTGAATACCAAGCTCAGCCCACCGATCACCGTGGCCAAGCCTTTCCATCGCGACGATGGGCACAGTGCCTTCAAAATACTTCCGCAGTTTGCTATCCAGTTCATAACTCGACTCTTTCTTTCAAACACAAGCATTTCCCAAGCAGTCCATCGGAGCTAGCCTCACCACACCTCTCAGCGGAGCCACTCTTGCAAGCGCCTCAAAGCGGATTGCCGTCCCCACTCGCTCAATGCAGTTCGCTGGTCTGCTGCTCGTATGATCGGCGGGCTTCTTCATCACTTAAGGCCGAGCCTCGAGAAGCACCACGAAAGTTGCCCGAGATCCCGCAAGATTGGACGCAGCGAGTCACCCGAGTCGCGAGAAAGCCGACAGCACCCGGCTTACCCATCAAGTCACCTGGGAAATCCTGACCTTTGATGGTCGCAATATACCACGGCATACCCGGAACGTTTCTGAGCTGAGTGACAGCCGGCCTGACGATGGGCTCGTCAAGAATGCCGAAGAGCAAAATGACTAAGGCAACCGCTGACGAATCCCCGCGCAAAGGCTGTTCACTCGAGCGCCTGGTAGGCCTCCCCTCGGCGATCATCGGAACGTGTCAGGAATGGAATTCCGAACGCCTGACTGATCGAAGCCGGTCTCGGACTTCGGGAGGAACACCAACCGCCCGCTCCAAACCGTGGGCGAGTAGCGGGCTCTCTCACTCTGTGTACCGTGCTCGCGTCCCAGCTGATAAGAGGCCGGGATCGCAGCGGGCAACACAAGCACAGCGAGAGACAGGAGCAAGCGGTGTAGAGATGCACTCATCTGGTGATAGGACAGGAGTCGCGCAAGGACGTTCAAGGATGCTGAGAGGCCTAACGTTTCGAAGCTGAGTGACGACCGATCAAATGACTGAGACGACCAACTTGGCGAGGAGCACAGTGGCTAAGGCAACCGCTGCCGAATCCCGCGAAACAGGTCGTTCACTCGAGCGAGTGGACATCGAGCTAATCCCACCACCAATTGAGAAACGGAGCGGGGGCAAGACAAACCAGTCCCCAAGCAGTCCCGTAGAACAGGGCGTACAGCGCTAAGTAAGGAACGAACCTCCTCCAGCGAGCCACGAGCAAGCAAAGAAGAATGGCTACGGGTAGCGCGGACATGGCCAAGAGCAGAAGCGCCTCGAACAGATAGAAAACGATGTGCTCGTGAATGACGAGGGACCGGGGAAACCCGCGATCGCCGATCGAGGAAGGCCAGCCACCCAGGCTGAACCTCATATGGACGACCAGAGAGTAGAACAGCACCACCAAACTCATGTTCGGCAATCCCGCGACAGCCAGACCTTTGAGCGATGGTTTCATGTGGCCTAACAGTTTATTGAGCTGCAGGGTTTCCGCAGTCTAATCCGCGAAAACCTGTGAACTCGCAGTCTAATGGAGGATCCCGATCATCAGTTCGAGCGGAGACGCGCACCCAATCCACGTCCACGCCAAAATCCACACCTCAGCTCAACTTCGCCGCTTGAGAAGTTTGTTCCCAATCCGAAGTT
>JAYTTC010000237.1:0-2059 GCA_043745255.1 Verrucomicrobiales bacterium | reverse complement strand
GTTGCCTTCCGAAGGGCCCCACAGCGGTCTTTCACCGCCTAGCTCATCGCCATGTCCAACGCCCGCCATCGATCTGTCGCATGATCTTGGCGGGCCATTTGTCTTTTTAAGCTCAGTGGAGCGTTTGATGAAGTCGGGGTTGACGGATAAGCTGCGCTTCCAGGTCTAGAAAGAACTCTAGTCGACGATCGGCCTCGGGCTCGTTGATGCCGCGAGCCATAAGCCAATAGGTGGCGTAATGGTTTCCTTCGGACTCGACCAAACCGGAGTAGAAGGCGGCGAGCTTCGGATCTACAGCCTGAAGGGCCTCTCCGAGAATTTGAAATTTTTCGCAGCTTCGGCCCTCAATCAGAGCGCAGCAGATCAGGTGATCGATGACCTGTTCTCGGCATCCCTTCCGGACCTGATGCATGAGCCCAGTGATCCATCGGCTAGGGAAGGGCTGGCCGAAAAGGATGCCTCGCTCGCGCAGCAGACCTAGCACCCGCTGAAAGTGCTGCAGCTCTTCGATCGCGATGGCATTCAGCTCGTCCACTCGAGAGAAGAGCTCATGGTATTTCTCCAGAGTGAGTGAGGTTGTGGCCGCCTTTCGCTCCAGATGGGCATGATCTACCAACACTTCAGGAAGGTGGTCTAAAATGGAGGAGATCCAGTCCGATGGAATCTTTTCGCGAAACAGCAACATCGCGGACGTTTACGAGTAATCAAGGATCCGAAGCAAGCCTCGAGTCCGCAGAGAGTTTCCCGGGGCGGGTGATTGAAAGCGGGTGAGATCATCGTGTGAGGGGATCCAGCTATCAAGATGCCATGCATTCTTAACAATCTGCGCCACCCGATCTTTACCCGCTCTTCGTCCCGTCTTCTGTCGCCCGCTCCGGCTTTCGGCAGGCGATGGTGATTCCTGCAAGAACCGTCAGCGCGCCCAAACACTGTATCGGGGCGAGGGGTTCGCTGAGGAGCCCCCAGGCCAGGATCATGGCCACCACTGGTTGCACGAGGAGAACCAATGCGCCAACGCTGGCAGAAACGTGGCCGAACCCATAGGCGATGAAACCCTGTCCTCCCACATGACTGATCCCTGCCAGCGCGAGCAGCGGAAGCCAGCCCACGGGACTCGAGGGAAGGAGGGGTTCCCCAGCGGCCACCGCCACAAGACTGAGCATCGCAGCGCTGAACAGGCCAGACCAACAAAGGATCGCGGCGGACGAATACAGAATCCTCAGCCGACGCAGCGCGAGCAGATATCCTGCGTAAAAGAGGAGAGCTCCGACGCTGACCAGATCGCCCTTCCAATGATCCTCAAGGGCAGGGCTAGTGGACCTCACCATTAGGATCACCCCTGCGAGCGCAATCGGCATCCCGAGGAGATAGTATTTGGTGATGGGCTCGCCGAACAAAACCCGAGCCGTGATCATCACAATCAACGGCGTAAGATTGGTGATGAGCGTGGAGTTGGCCACGGTGGTGAGATGGAGAGACCAATTCCAAAGAGCCATGTCTCCGGAAAAGAAAAAGCCCACCAGTCCCATCCAGAGAAAGTCAGCGGCCGCTCTTGGCTGACGCAGCCCAGGGTGGGCCCGGGACTCCCATCGGCTCCAGAGCCAGAGGAGTGGAGAGGCGAGGATCATTCGATGCGCTGCAGTTGCGAATGGGCCGAGCTCGCTCATTCGCACGAATAGCGGGGCGAATCCGATGCCGGTGGCACCTAGGATCAGAGCCGTGATGCCTGTTTGGTTCCTGGACGGTGCGGCACTCATGTCGATCTCATCGATTGAATCTGTCACGAGCCCATGAGTTAAAGCGAGCTCCCCGTTCGTTGGGAGTGTGGAGGGGGTGCAATAGAAAGTGGGTGGGATGTGGATCCTTGGCGAAGGCCTGAATGGGTAGCAGCGTTGGGTGAGAGCGCCGCCCACTTCAGCAGCCGCGATGACCCGACAGCAGTAGGTTCTCGGAACATGTCCCCTCTCCCTCCGCGTCATCCGTGCCATCCGCAGCAAAACTCCGATCCGGATCGGAAACGGGCAGGACCGGGTTTAGCCGCGAAAAAGCGCAGGAGACG
>JAYTTC010000236.1:0-7539 GCA_043745255.1 Verrucomicrobiales bacterium | reverse complement strand
ATCAGGAGAAGCCGATCATGCCACCCAAGGACAATAAGGTCGAAGCGGTGAATCTCGCTCCCGAACAGTTGGGGCTGCTCAAGCTCTGGATCGATCAGGGCGCCACCGGTGAGGTGCGACAGGATCAGACCATCGCGTGGGAGGCTCTTCCCTCTGGTGTGAATCCAATACTCGCGGTTGCTATGACCCGTGACGGACAGACCATCGCGTGCGGTCGAGCGAATCAACTCTCGTTGTATGACCTCCCCACTCAGCGGCTCATCGGTCGTCTCACCGATCCGGATCTTCAGAAAGCAGGGCTCTATGCCAAGCCGGGAATCGCCCATCGCGATATGGTGAACTCCCTTGCGTTCAGTCCGGACGGGCTCTGGCTGGCCTCGGGAGATTACCGAGCGGTGAAGTTGTGGCATCGGGAGAGCGAGGAGACGCGACGAGAGCTCACGTCGACTGAACTGCCTTCGACCACCAGCCTCGCCACTTCGGCCCATGGACAATGGATCGCCACCGGACACTCGGATGGACGAGTCGCTCTGTGGAATTCTGAAGCCCTGACCATGACGGCTCAGTGGCCCGCACACGGTCATGCGATTGTTCAGCTGGGATTCTCCCCGGACGGAACGAAGTTGGCATCGCTCTCCGGCAGCAGCCGCATTGGGCTGTGGTCGGTTCCTGCGGGGAAGTCGCTTGGCTGGATTCAGTCAGCCACGCTTCTGACCGCTCTCACCTGGACAAGCGATGGACAATCGGTGGTGGCGGTGGGTGAGGACAAAGTGATTCGAGCCTGGTCTCCTCCCGGCTTGGAGCAGACCAACAGCGTCCCGATTCGTGAACTGAAAAGCAGCGTGAGCACTGTTGCCGCTTTGGCATCGTCTCCCGGCCTCACGAATCAGGTGGTGTCGGGTGGACAGGATGGTTTGATTCGATTCTGGAATCTTGAGAAGGGGGAGATCCTTCGGAAACTAGAGCAGGGGAGTCCCGTGACAGCCCTCGCACTGAGCGCCGACGGGAAGCGTCTGCTCTCGACCGGGTCCAATTCAGTGGCTCGGCTTTGGAATCTCGAGGATGGAAAGGTCATCTCGGAGTTGAAGGGAGACTTCTTGGCAGACGCAACGGTTCTGGCTGTCGATCGTGATTTGAATTTTTCCAAGTCCGAAATCACTTTCCGACAAGGAGCTTTGGAGGAGTCGCGAAAGCGCGAGAAAGCGGAGGCTGATTTCGTGAGCAAAGCCTTGGAGAACCGATTGACTGCAGAGCGGAACTACAGCGAGAAGCAAAAAGGAGTGCTCGCTGCTCTCGAAGCCCGGGTGATTGTGGAGAAACTTCCCGCCGAGCTGGCCGCAGAGCTCCAGAAGAGCCGCGAAACACTGGAGGCTGCAGAAGAGGCGGCTCGACAAGCGGAGAAGGAAGCAGCCGAGGCGAAAGAACGTGCGACACAGGTGCGGACGAATTCTGGGATCGTGTCCAAGGCCGCACGCGATCTGGCCAAGGCCCTTGAGTCTGACGGTGGAAAGACCCCCGGGTTGGCCGAGTCCAAGGCGGCTGCAGAGAGCTTGGCAACCGCCGCCACGAAACTGATTGAGGATGCGCGCATTGTTGCAGAACGGTTCGCCGCAGACGCTGCTCCTAAGCGCAAGTCCGCTGAGGAAACGCGCGCTCAGACGACCAAGAAGACCACAGAAATTGCCGAGAAGCAGAAGGCAGCTCCGGACAAAATTGTGGCCGCAGTGAAAGCGCTCGAAACCGCTGAAAAAGAATCGGAAACGCTGCTGGTCGCTAAGCGCTCCTCGGAAGATCAGCTGCAGGCCAACCAACGGGCTGCGAAAAATGCCGCCGCCTTGGTCCCTCTGGCGGTGGCGGCCCTGCAAAGCGCTGAGGCAGAACAAAAGCGTCTTGCAAATGACCTGCAAACTTCGAAGACCAAAGCCGAGGAGGCTGCCAAGCCGATCTTAACAGCGGCGTTCTCGCCAGATGGCTCGCGGGTGTTCACGGCAGGTGCTGATGGTAAGGTTCACGCCTGGGGAGCAGACACTGGAGTTGCGTCTTCCGTGTTTAGCGTCGGTTCGGGTCCAGTGCGATTTGTAGGAGTGAGCGGAGAGAACTCTGTGGTGGCATTAGAGTCGAATCACGCTCCGGTGGTCTGGACTCGACATGAACGATGGTCGCTGGCACGGACACTCGGCGATTCGCCCCTGCTTCAAGGTCGCGTGAATGCGTTGCAGTTTAGTCCGGATGGCAAACTTCTCGCAGTGGGAAGCGGGGATCCCTCCAGAAGTGGTGACCTCAATCTCTGGGATGCGGATTCCGGTAAGTTAGTGCGAAACTTCACCAACGCGCACAGCGATGTGGTTCTCGCGGTGGACTTCAGCGCCGACGGCAAGCTCCTGGCAAGCTCAGCGTCGGATCGGTTTGTGAAGGTGTGGGAGCTTGCCACTGGCAAGATGTCTCGGTCGTTTGAGGGACACACTCACCACGTCATGGGCGTCAGTTGGAAGCGAGATGCGCGGACCCTGGCCAGCGCCGGAGCAGACAAGGTGATCAAGGTGTGGAATTACGTGACGGGCGAGCAAAAGCGAACAATCGGAGGCGCGGAGAAGGAGTTGACCTCGATCGGATATGTCCAAGCGACCGGTGAAGCTTTGGTGACGTCCGGAGACTCCCAGGTTCGTTTGGTGAACGATGAGGGGAAAACAACGCGAACTTTTGGAGTGGCTTCGGATTTTGTACAAACCGCCGCAGTGACTGCCGATGGTCGATGGGTGGTGGGGGGCGGGCAGGACAGCGTTCTACGCATCTGGAACGGCGCCAACGGCCAGTTGGTGCGCGCTTTTGAGCCCTGAGCCTGCCAAGGAAAATGGCCGAAACCGATCTGTCGTTTCAGATCATCGGGTAGGTCCATGGCTCGCGATAGGGCCGCGAGAGCAGTCGCCCCGCCTCGACATCGCCCACGATTTGCTCTTTCGCAGCGTCCCATTCGATGCTGCGACCCACCTTCCAGGAGATCATTCCCAGCAAGGGCAACACGTTCGAGCGATGGGCCTGTTCGATACTCGCGACCGGCGAGCGGCGTTGTTCGATGGAGTCCAGGAAGTCGGTCCAGAGCAGTTGGATGTTGTGTCCGTCCGGTTCCTGGAGTTGAGAATCCTCGTGCAGAATCTTGTCGCCCTTGGAGGTTGGGTAGAAGGTCCAGCCATCGCGCCAGCCGATATGCAACACGCCTTTGGTGCCGTAGAAGTAAGCCCCGACCTGATGTTTCTCGTTATGATTCTCGGCGAAGTGTCGGTGTTCCCAAACGCAGGTAAAATTTTCAAACTCGTAGGTTGCCACCTGATGGTCCGGGGTGTCGGTGGTTTGCTCCTTCGCGTTCAGCACCACCGGTCCGCTCACCGATCTGCCACCCGCACAGAAGATGCGCTTAGGTTGTTGACCATCGTTCCACCAAAGGACTTGGTCCAACCAGTGCGCACCCCAGTCGCCGAGAGTGCCGTTGGCGTAGTCCAGGAAGCTCCGCCAACCGCCGGGGTGAATGCGTTTGGTGAAGGGGCGCTTCGGCGCTGGCCCGCACCACAGATCCCAATCCAGACTGGAAGGTGGCTCTTCATTCAGGGCGGGCTTCTCCCTGCCGCCGCCGCTGTGCGCGAACAAGCGAACCATCCCCACCTCGCCAACCGCGCCTGATTTCAGAAACTTCATCGCACTCACATGGTGAGGGCCAATGCGGCGATGCAGCCCGACTTGCACGACCCTGCCGCTTTCACGAGCCGCCTTCAGCATGGCGCGGCTTTCATTGACGGTATGGCCGGTGGGTTTTTCCACATATACATGGGCTCCGGCTTTGAGTGAGTCGAGGGTGTTCAGCGCGTGCCAATGGTCGGGCGTGCCGATGATAACGATCTCAGGTTTTTCTTTGGCGAGCAGATCGCGGTAGTCCCGATGGAGCCTCGGTGTGTCGCCGCTGAGGTCCTTCACCTGCTCCCCCGCCACCTCAAGCGCGTGGGAGTCCACATCCGACAGCGCGACGACCCGGCAGCGTCCGGACGCCATCGCTTCTTTGAGGATGTTCTTTCCCCACCAGCCTGATCCGATGAGCGCCGTGCGATACTTTCGGGTGACCTCCGCAGCGCGGACGTAGGGCGCGGCCAGGGCGGTGACTCCCATCGCTGCGGTGGTGTGGAGGAAACGACGGCGGTTCATGGCACTTTTGTAACGGACTGACCCTGAGTTACGCCATGGCAAAGTTCGAATGAGGGGCAGACCTTACGCGAAGCCGCGTGCGGTTCACTTCTTGCGCACGTCTGCCACAGCGAGGTCGCCGCGGGAGTTGCGGCAGTAGATGAATCCGTTGGCCAGCACGGGTGCGGTCCAGCATTTGCCGCCCAGAATTTGGAACCGTGCGATCGGCTTAAACCCCGAGGGCGACGCGGGTGCCACGATCAATTCACCGCTGCCGCTCAGCGCGATCAGCTTGCCGTTGGCGACGATGACTCCACCGGATCCAAAACCGGCCTGTGCCCATTTCTCTGTTCCGGTCGCGAGCTCCAGGCATTTGAGGGTGGCGGTGGTGGTGGTGTCACCGTCCACCCCATAGAGATAGCCGTCGACGAGGACCGACGGGTTCAACTGAGTTCTCAGCGATTTGTTCTTCCACTCCTGTTGCGGCTTGCCAGAGGCGAGGTTGATCAAGGTTGCGCCCTTGCCGTAGCCGGTGGAGATGAAGATCCGATCGCCGCTCACGATGGGGTCCGCGGCGTTGACTCCATATTCTGTGAGCCAGCGGAAGCGCCACACTTCCTGACCGGTCTTGAGATTGACTGCGAGATAGCTCTCGGCGTTGCTGAGCAGAGCCAGCCAATCTCCGCTCCGCTGCAGCGGCAGTGGAGAAGAATAGCCGGCGTCCTTCTCCGCTGATTTCCAGACGATTTTGCCATTGGATTTGTCGAGCGCGATGCCGGCGTCCCCCACGTTCAAAACCAGAAGGTTCTCGTGGACCAGCGGGGCACCGCTGAATCCCCAGGTCGGGATCGGAGCCTTGGTTTCTTCGGCAATATTCTTCGACCAGATGATTTTTCCGTCCGATGCCCCCAGACAGAACAGATCTCCCCAGCGGCTCAGCCAGTAGAGGTTTTCGCCGTCGAAGGTGGGACTGCCGGTGGTCCCGCCCTCAAAGTATTTGTCCCCCAACTCGGCCGCATAGCTGTGTTTCCAGAGCGATTTTCCGCTGACCGCGTCGAAGCAGTACACGGTGTCCTGCGCTTTGTCGTGTCCTGCGGTGGCCACGCGTCCTTGAGCGACGACCATGGACGAAAATCCGAGGCCAACCTTGGCGCGCCACGCGACCGTTGGACCTTCGGCGGGCCAGCTCTCCAGCCAGCTCTTTTCGTCCGTAACTCCAGTCCGATTAGGGCCGCGATACTGAGGCCAATCCGATCCCGCACAGGATAGGAGGTCTAAGAACAACACGGCGCACGTGGTGCCGATGAGACTGCGAGCGCGGGAGCGAACCGGTAAAACAATTGTTTTCATGCCGACGCCAAATTTAGCTGGGAGGCGCGGTCGAAGGCCAGCCCAACCTCCACTCCTGCTCTCAGTCCGGATTGCATTCCGCCCCGATCCTGCACTTGGACGCGAGAGCCTTGCCAGAGGTCCGCAAGTCTGAGAAACCTTCCGCGTGATCCGTTCCTTGAGCCCGAGTATCTCTCGGAGGTCTGCTTCAATTTTGCGTGGATGGCTTCTGGGGGTATCCGCGATCACCTCCCTGGTCCTAGTGGCCATTCTCTGGCCTCGCGCGGTGTTGGTCGCTCCGGTTACGGAGTCTTCCACTCCACCGACGTTGGCGAACTCCTCGCCGCCGCCGAGCAACGGTAGCCCTGGCATGGTTTGGATCTATGGAGGCGAGTTCTCCATGGGCACCGAGGACCCAACTCGCATGCTCTGTGGCGGCCCCGACCCAATGCCTGACGCGCGACCGGTGCATCGGGTCTACGTCGACGGCTTTTGGATGGATGCGACCGAGGTCACCAACGAGCAGTTTGAAAAATTTGTCCAAGCGACTCATTACATTACCGTTGCCGAACGAACACCCAGATCAGAGGACTTTCCTGACGCAGCACCCGAGCAGCTCGTCCACGGTTCGGTGATTTTTCGCCCTCCGGATCACCCGGTGCCGCTGGACGATTACTTTCAGTGGTGGGATTACGTGAGCGGACCGGTCGCCCAGTTTCCTCCCAACGGATACGGCCTGTACGACATGGCCGGCAACGTTTGGGAGTGGTGCGCGGATTGGTATCGACCTGACTACTATCAATCGCTCAATGCCGCGGGCGGAGTGGTGCGAAATCCCCACGGGCCTGCTGAAAGCTATGACCCCAGCGAGCCCGGTGCGCCGAAACGAATCCAGCGAGGGGGCTCCTTCCTTTGTAATGATCAATATTGCACCCGTTACCGGGTGGGCGCTCGGGGCAGGGGAGAGCCGTCCACCGGCAGCAATCATTTGGGTTTTCGCTGCGTCAAGGAATCAACACGCACTCTCTAGCCCGCATAGGGGTGGAGTGAAAGATCCCATGTCGTTTGATCAGCTGGCGGGAGCGGTCCCTTAGCGAACAACTTGACCTCGGATTTCGCCGGCCGAGTGCAGCGGCGTATGGATATTGATGTAGCTGAGTCCGTCCACCAGAGCGCCGATGATCCCTGGCGTAACGACGACCGTGCCTGAGAGTGCTCCCTGTGTGCCGAAAGAGCCACCGTTGATTCCCTCAAGGCCGAGCAAGGGGGGGTTGGCGACTTGGCTGACGTTCGCCGGACCGTGAATGTGGGCCGCAGTCCCGTCTCCGGATAGGCCGCGATACGTGACTACCATTCCGAGCTGATCGTGGGCGAGGATCAACGTGCCAGAACCGGATGCAGGAGTGACGACCTGAGAAGGACGCTCATTGGTGCCGCTGAGACTTAGCTTCATCACGGAGGGTACAATTTGGCCACGAATTTCGCCCTTCGGATTCGCCTCCGTATGGAAGTTGATGTAGGTCTTTCCGGTCACGATGGCTGTTCGTTGTGCGGCGGAAAGAACCACGGAGCCGGAGGCCGCGCCGTTGGGAGTGATCCCAAATGAGCCCACGGCGTAGGGAGCCAAATCGAACAATACATTGGCCGACTGGCTTGAGGATGCGGTCCCGTGAATATGGCCTGCGGAGGCCGGCCCGCTGAGAGCGGCGTACGAGGTGTCGAAGCTGAGAGTATTTCCCTCCAGCAGGAGGATGGCCGATCCGGTGGCGTTGTTGGTGATTTGCGTTGGCCTTTCCCCCAGACCGCTCAGGACCGCTGTGAGCGGAACACTCGTAATGTGCGAGAGCAACTGGCCGCGGATCTCACCGGAGGGGTGGTTCACGTTGTGGATATTGATGTAGGTCTTGCCTTCGACTAGCGCGACCAATTGGGGGATGGTGAGAGTGACTGTGCCGGCGAACGCTCCGGAGGTTCCGAGATCTCCCACTTTAAAGTCGACCAGGTCGATCATCACGCCTGCGGTGTCCGACGCATCGGACG
>JAYTTC010000235.1:0-2072 GCA_043745255.1 Verrucomicrobiales bacterium | reverse complement strand
AACCGTCGATCCATCGCACCAAGTCCTTGGTCACTCGCCGCCACAGATCATACGCCGCCGACGAGGTCTTCTCTCCGCCCACCACAACCAGTCGCACCGTTTCAGGGAAGGGCTGCTGCGTGCGATCGAGCTCGTGCATCCACTCCTGCCAGAATGCCGTGGAGAGATCCAGGAAGGTGAGCCGTTGCTCGCGCACGAATTGCGTGAAGGTGTGATCCGGCAAGACTCGTCCGCGAGGTGCCGGAACCAGCGTGGCTCCGCTCAGCCAGGTTGGAAAGATCTCCTCCACCGAGATGTCGAAACAAAGCGAGCAGATCTGCAGCACCCGGTCTCCCGGGACGAGTTTAGCCAAATCCCGAATGGCCAGGTTATGGTTCACCAATCCGCGATGGGTCAGCAGCACCCCTTTCGGCTGTCCGGTGGAGCCTGAGGTGTAAATGACGTAGGCCAGGCTGTCGGGAACCAAAGTGTTCGGCAGAGGCAGCGTGGGAGAGGCCGCGATGGCAGGCCAATCCGCATCGAGTTGGACAACCTTGGCACGATGAGGCGGGAGAGCCTTTAATAGATGTGACTGGGTGAGGAGGACGGGAATTTCAGCGTCCTCGAGCATGAAGGCCAGGCGATCCTGCGGGTAACTCGGATCCAGCGGCACGTAGGCCCCGCCCGCCTTCCAGATGGCCAGGAACGCCACCCCCATGTCGCGTGAACGCTCCAGGCATAACCCCACATGGGTCTCCTGACCCACACCCAGCTTCTGCAGATAATGAGCGAGCTGGTTGGCTCGCTCATTCATCTCTCGATAGGTGAACTGACCGTCTTCGCAATCGATCGCCAACTGGTCCGGAGTTCTCAGCACTTGCTCTTCGAATAACCCGAGATAGCCCCCCGCAGCAGGCAGAGGAAACTTGCCTGGCTCCCATTCCACTAACAGCGAGCGCTCCTCCCGGCCAGTGAGAGTCGAGAGCGATTGCAGCGCGACCTCGGGTCGAAGCGGGGCGCTTTCTAGCAGGCGCTGATAGTGACCGAGCACTGCCTCCACCGACTCCGGCGAAAACCGTTCGGCGTCGTACTCCGCTTTTACCATCAGCGATTTCCCACCATAGACCGAGAAGGTAAACGGAAAATTGGTTTGCTCCAATAGTCGGAACCGGCGGGTTTCCCATTCCGGCCCCTGACTGCGCATCTCGGCGTCGAGCTGGTAGGTCTCGAACATGAAAATGCTGTCAAACAAGGGGCTCCCCTTCGGGATATCATTCCAGGTCTGGATCTGTTCCAACGGCGCATGCTCGTAGGGGCGCATCCCCTGCCACTGCTCGCGCGTGGCGCGCAAGAGCTCCGCCCAGGTCATCGAGGGCTTGAGCTGAAGTCGCATGGGCAGAGTGTTGATGAACAGTCCGACGGTGTTCTCCCCCCCGGGGAGTCCGGATCGGCGACAGGATCGGATCACTCCAAAGAGCACGTCATCCTGGCCGCTATAGAACTGGAGCAATAATGCCCACGCGGCCTGCAAGACTGTGTTGAGAGTCACACCTTCCTGCTCGGCGTGGTGATTCAGTGCCACGGTCAACGCCTCAGGCAGCCGCACGGCCTTCTCCGCCGTCACGGCAGTCTGCTTATGCGGCTCACCCGAGGTTTGCTGAAAACGAAGGACGTTCGGGGCCTCGAAACCCGAGAGCTGGGAGCGCCAATAGGTCTGGTCGGCGGCAGCGTCCCGAGTCTTAAGAAATTCGAGGTATTCTGAGAACGGCCGGAAATCTGGAAAGCTCTGTGACTCGCCTCGAAGTTTTGCCGCGTAGGCTCCGAATACCTCGAGGAGCAGCACGCGACGAGACCTGCCGTCCATCAGCAGATGATGTGAGCTGAGCACGAACCACCAGGAGCGATCCGCTCGTTGAAACAAGGCGACCCGCATCAGCGGTGGACGATCCAACGCAAAACCCTTCGTCCGATCCGCTTTGAGATGATTCTCCAGATCGACTTGTTGGAGCTCGGGAGCGCGTGATCGCCAGTCTTCCACTTTCCAGGGCAGAGCGGCCTCCTGCGCGATTTCCTGAACGGGCTCCGTGACTCCC
>JAYTTC010000234.1:0-2075 GCA_043745255.1 Verrucomicrobiales bacterium | reverse complement strand
CAGCACGGTCCATTCCAACCTCGACTCGGTTGCCACACCCCACCTTCAAGGAAATCGCCAGTTCTTCTTTCCGAAGGAAAACATCCAGCGTCAGAGTTCGTCGATCAAGGCCTGCAGGCGCTTGGCGGAGACCGGTTGAGCCGTCCCTAGCTCTTGTGCAAATATCGAGACCTTGAATTCTTCCACCAGCCAACGAAGTTGCTCCCATTTCTCACGAGACTTGCTGGCATCCGTGCGATACCGAGACACGGCCTCCACGAACGGCTGCACCAGACGGCCTCGCTCCGCATCCTTCACGCTGTTCAGCGCCGCTCGTTCGGCCCGTAGTCCCATCCCCTTCAGATAGCGCAAGACATGCGTCAGCTGTGAATAGGGAACGGTTTCCATGAAGCGTTTCGGAAGCAGAGAATCCAGATCATCACGAAGCGTGGCATACGGTTTTCGGCAGACCAACAGCTCTTGTCTTCGCTGCAGGATCAGCCCGACCAAATCGACAAACGGCGGAACAATGCCGCGCATCTTTTCTCGCGCCAGGTCGCCGGCCAATCGAAATTCCTCCTCGCTCAGGGCCTTCGGAGCGGGAAACAGATGCCGCTTGAGGTGAACCAGAGCGGACTCGACCAACTCATCGCCGGAACCCAGCGTCGCATAAAGAATCTTGTGGCGCTCCAGGGAACGCAGGTCCTTGTGCACCCATGCGATCTCTCGCGTGAGGGCTAGATCCAACAGCCGAGCCCAACCTACCGGCGTCGATCGTTGCGCGTCACTTTCCTTGCGAAACAATCGCAAACAGACCTGATCCTCCTCAAGCGAGAGTCCAGGGAATCCTACCATCGACCAGCCTCCAGAGCCGCTGAGCTCCACGCGATTCGGAATCGTCCCGAGCGACCACGTGGTGAGACCGAAACGTTCCCAACGATCGGTCGCCTCTCTCCAGGCCTCATCCACCGCGGGTGCCTTCACGGTCAAGAGTCGGCCCTCCAGCACCGACAGATCTCGGTCAACGGCTAGCGGCTTCTGATTCGGACCCAATACCTCGACTCGAGGCCGAAGGTGGTTGGGTAGCTGGTCGGGCGTCCAAGTGCCGGCTGGCACTGCAATTCCGTACTTTCGAGTGATGAAGGCAGCGAGTTCATCCAGGAATCTTCCGCCACTCGGATAAAATTCCACCACGATCTCTTTCACCTTGGGAGCGAAAGGCTGGAGATCGCGACGCGACGCTTTCGGTAACTCGCGAAGGAGCCAGGCGATCTGTTCCTCGCGCAGCCCTGGGACGCTCCAGACCACTGCGGCGTCCTTGACGTCCGCCAGGACTCCGAGTGGAACTTTGAGGGTCGGGCCATCATGCTCCTCGCCCGGAGCGTAGGCATACGTGATCGGCAGCTCGCGATTTCCCACCGTCACCGAATCGGGAAAGGCTTTCGCATCGAAATTCAGATCTCGTTCCCCCACTAAATCCTGCTCACGCGCGCAGAGGAACTCGGGATTTTTTGGCAGCTCCTCCCGCAGTCGCTGGTTGAGTTCCTGCACGGAGCTCATCGGTTTTCCTGCCAGCTGAAGCCGATAGAACTGGAAGAGAAGCTCATCCACATCGCCGAGGCCGTGGTGCCGGCTGCGCGTTTGCCAGGTCTCGATTCGATGGCGAATCTCCCGATTACGTTCCAAGAATAGCGTGCTGTGCAACTGCCATCGACGGCGGCCCGGCCGCGGGACGGCGTGAGCCCGGTTTGCATCACGGCTTGGTGCAGCCTTCAGTGGCTCTTCCTCCCCTTCCGGCTCCATCAGATCTTCATCCACCAGCGCGGAGCGGAGGAAGAGATCGGTCGCTGCATCGGGTTGAATCATTCCGTAAGCCACTCGACGATGCGCCACCTCCAATCCCTGGAAGGTGATTCGCTCCCGCGCCATCACCTGCCCCATCGCGTAGTCCCACAGGGGTTGATCGTAAGTCCGTTTGCAGAGATGCGCACCCAGCTCCGCGATCCAGTCGGGTTCGATGCCCACTACCGTTCGGGCAAAAAGTCGGCTCGTCTCAACAATCTCTCCCGCCACGATCCATTCAGGTTGCTTGGTCT
>JAYTTC010000233.1:0-7597 GCA_043745255.1 Verrucomicrobiales bacterium | reverse complement strand
AAAGATCGCACGAACGCGCTGGCACCGTTGCACACGAATTTCAAACTCCCTTCCGGCGGCGGCTTTCTGGCGTTGGTGAGCCCGACCACCAATGAGGTCTCCTCATTGGCTCCCTATCCCTCCCAAGTCAGCGACATCTCCTTCGGTCGCGATCAGCTAGATCCCTCCATCGTGGGATACTTCACAAACTCCACACCTGGCAAAGCGAATGCGATTTCCGGGCCGGGCTTTATTCCGGATCCATTCCTCAGCATCAACTCAGGCGTCTACACCAACGACACGCTGTTGATGACCCTTTCGGCACCGAGCGGCACGATCCGTTACACGCTCAATGGAACTCTTCCTTCGACCACCTCCACTCTCTACACAAACTCGCTGACACTCAGCAACAGCACGCTCATCAAAGCACGTGTTTTTCCATTACCCGGAACGAATCTGTTCCCGAGCGCGGTGGTGGCTCGAAATATTCTTTTTCTGGACAACACCACGCGAGGATTCAGCTCGGAGCTGCCGCTGGTCGTGATCAGCACCCAGGGTCAGGCAGTGCCTAACGATGTGCCGCCGGGTGGCAAACGCGCCGAAGGCACGCTCTGTCTGATCGATACCTTCCAGGGGCGTAGCTCTCTCCAATCCACTCCGGACTTCATCGGCAACGTGGGCGTTGAAATCTTTGGTCAGACCTCCGCAGGTTTCCCGAAGCTGCCCTATCGTATCGAAGTGCATGACGCGCTCGGAAACGATCTCTCGATACCCATCTTCGGTCTTCCCGCTGAGAGCGATTGGAAGATGCGCAATCCCTTTGATGACAAAACGCTCCTCAACGATTTCTTGGGCTACGAGATTTTCGAACAGATGGGTCACTATTCGTGCCGTCGGCGGCTGGTGGAGGTGTTTGTGGACTCTGGCGGGGGGCGGCTCAAGTATCCAGCCGACTACGTGGGCGTGGAAGTGCTCTTCGAGAGCATCAAACAGGGTACCAACCGAGTGAACATTGCCAAGATCCCTCCGACGGCGACCAATGAACCCTCCATCACGGGTGGATTCGTCTTCGCCAAGGACAAGGACAGCCCGGGAGATCTGAACTTCTCCACGCAGGGCGGAAGCGGTTTTCCCGGAGAGGCGCTGAAACTGCACGAACCCAAACCCATCAGGCTTCGACCGACTCCGCTGGCATCGAAGCTCACTCCCTCCGGCAGCAATCAGCTCAACTATCTGGTGAAGTATCTGAATCGAATGGAGCGGGCAATGTACACCAACACTTGGCTCGCCCAGACCGGCACCAATCATTATTCCAACTACCTGGACGTCGACTCGTTTGTGGATTTTCACTGGCTGGTCGAATTCTCCAAACAGATCGACGGCGTTCGACTCAGCTCCTACTTCACCAAGGATCGGGGAGGGAAGCTACAGGCGGGTCCTGTGTGGGATTGGAATCTTTCCTTTGGAAACGCGAACTATCTGCGAGGCGGTCAGACCAATGGCTGGTACTACTCCGAACAGGACCAGGGCATCAGCGCCAATGAACATATCTGGCTGCGTCGACTGATCAACGGTGACGCGAGCATGGGGGGGGCACTCCCGGATGGATCAGGAAACGCCCCGGGCGTGGGGGGAGATCCTGATTTCAATCAAAAAGTCTCCGATCGATGGAGCGTCCTCAGAACGAACATTCTCAGCGCCACTCGTCTCCTTTCCCGCATCGATGACCTGTCGACGATGCTGAATGAGGCCACCACTCGCGACTTGTGGGGCAAGTATCGATCCCAGATCGTGGGTCAGTATCAGTGGCCCAATCCAGATGGCACCACCGCGGATGGCAGGGATATCGACTACGTGCACCCAACCAATTATCTCGGCGGCACTGCGGATAGTATCATCGGTCAGATGAAGAAGTTTGTCCTGGGTCGATATCTCTGGATCGACGACCAGTTCACTCGCCAGCCGACGATCAGCGCGGTCGGAGGCCATGTTGGGAGTGGGTTTGCCCTCACGGTGACTCCGCCTCTCGGCGCGACTCTTTACTACACCCTCGATGGAACGGATCCTCGATCCCCTGGGGGTGCGGTTGCCTCGGGAACGTTGAGCAACACCAGCCCGGCGTCGATCACTGTCACGGCCAATACCCGTGTCTTTGCCCGCGCCTTCCAACCCGGCTCTTGGTATGGCACTTGGAGCGGTCCCAGCGCGGCCTCGTTCATCCTCGAGACGCCACCGCTGCGAATTACCGAGGTCCTGTACCATCCCGAAAACGCTCCCGCCGGAAGCACCAATACCTCGAGTGACTTCAAGTTCATCGAGGTGAAAAATATCGGAACGACTCCGATCAATCTGGATCGTTACAGCCTGGCCGGAGGGGTCAGCTTCGTGTTTCCAAGTCTCGCGCTGCAGGCCGGTGCCCGCGCCGTGATCGTGGCCAACGCGGCCGCGTTCAGTTCGCGCTACACCGACCCGAGCATTGTCATCGCAGGTCAATACGCCGGGTCGCTCAACAGCAGCGGCGATCGAATTGCCCTCTTCGGCCCCTTGCAGGAACCGATTCAAGATTTCGTTTTCAACGCGAGTTGGTATCCCGCGACAGGCGGTTCTGGATTCGCCATCGCGGCCGTCGATGAGACTGCCTCAGGTGAGGCATCGAGCACCAAGGCCAGCTGGCGCCAGGGAAGCGTTCTTGGGGGAACTCCCGGCAAATCAGAGCCCGCCGTCGCACCCTTCCCGCGTGTCGTGGTGAACGAAGTCCTAAACCACAGCGTGTCTCCGGCAGTCGATCGCATCGAGCTGTACAACGCGAGCGCTGCGGCGGCGGACATCAGCGGTTGGTATTTGACGGACAATCTCAAGTCACCGAAGAAATTCCGCATTCCAGCAGGCACGGTGATCCCGGCGGGCGGCTATCGCGTTTATAGTGAGTCCGATTTCAACCTCGGCGCTTCAGCATTCTCTTTCAGCTCGCTGGGGGAAGAGGTCTATCTGTTCTCGGCGGACGCCGGGGGAAGCCTGACCGGATACGCGCATGGATTCGCCTTCGGAGCGCAACTGGACGGAGCGAGCTTCGGTCGCTTCGTGACGTCCGATGGACAGGAGCATTTCGTGACCCAGACCGCTCCCACTTTCGGAGCCATCAACGCGGGACCGAAAGTCGGGCCTGTCGTGATCAGCGAGATTATGTATCACCCCCAGGACATCTCGAAATACGGCAGTCCTTTCGATGATGCTTTCGGGGAGTATGTTGAGTTGCGCAATATCACTTCCTCGACGGTCTCGTTCTTCCACCCCCTCTTCCCAACCCATAGCTGGACGCTCAGAAACGCGGTCAGTTTTGTTTTCCCATCGAACACCTCCCTTCCTCCGCTCAGTTCATTATTGGTGGTGGGATTCGATCCGTTGAACACGACCAAGCTCGCCGCGTTTCGAGCTCGTTTCAGAGTTCCCATCGAGGTGCCCGTCTTTGGGCCGTGGAGCGGCCAGCTACCGAACCGGGGTGGGACAGTAGAGCTCGCGATGCCCGACCAGCCGGTCGCCGCGCCCTCTGCCAACGCGGGGCTGGTGCCCTATGTGCTGGTGGACGGAGTTTCCTACGCAGACCTTCCGCCGTGGCCGATGCTCGCCGACGGGCTGGGCGCTTCGCTCCATCGCCTCGCGCTCGATGCCTTCGGAGATGATCCCGCGAACTGGTCTGCTGCCGCGCCGAGCGCTGGCTCGAGCTACAGCCCTGGATCCGCTCCGATCCTGCTTCAGCAACCGTCCGACGTCACGGTGGTGATGACCAACACGGCGACAGCGACCTTTGCCGTCACGGCAGGGGGTATTGGACCTTTCAGTTACCAGTGGCTCTTCAATGGAGAGGTGATTCCCGATGAAACCCAGGCGACTCTCATCCTCAAGAACATCAGTCTGGCCAAAGTGGGTCGCTACGGAGCCGTCGTTCTCAACTCTTCCGGCGTGAGCCTGAGCACTGAAGCCACGCTGACGACTCTCCAGCCCGTAAGTATCCTCGTGCAGCCCAGACCGAATGGCGGTCGGCCCGGAACCAACGCAGTTCTTTCGGTGGTGGCGTTTAGCTCATCGCCGATTCTTTATCAGTGGTCCTTCAACGGTGCCCCCATCCTGGGTGCAACCTCGGCTGATCTCCAGGTGTCCGATCTCAAGTTGAGTGACGACGGCCAGTACCAGGTGCGAGTTAGCGATTCGATCAGTTCGGTGTTGAGCGATAGGGTGAGACTTGCGGTGCTCGTGAACCCGGTGTTTCTGGTCCAACCTCAGAGCCAGTCGGTAATTCGAGGGAGCTCCGCGCTCCTGAGTGTGGTGGTTTCCAATACGGCAACCGTTCCTCTCGGTTTCCGATGGAAAAAATCGGGAAGCATCGTCACCACTCAGGTCACCAATTCTTTGGTGAGTTACCTGGTGGTCTCCAATATACAAGCGAACCTCACCTACAGTGTTTTGGTAACCAATCTCGCACTAAAGTCGGGCACCAACAGTGCTTTCGCTCTTCTGACGGTGGTGGAAGACACAGACAAGGACGGCATGCCTGACGACTACGAAACGCTCTACCCGACATTTCTAAATCCGAACGATGCGTCTGACGCGAGTCAGGACTTCGATGGGGATGGAATGAGCAATCTTTCCGAATATATCGCGGGGACGGACCCGTCCGATCCCAAGAGCTATCTCAAGGTCGAATCGATCCATGTGGGCGGCACGGGCACGCAACTGGAGTTGTACGCGCGCTCGAATCGCTCCTACACGGTCGAGTTTCGAGAATCGGTGGCCTTGGGGGCATGGCAGACCTTGACCAATATTCCTGCGCAGTCGGAGAGTCTGGTGGAGACGATTGCGGATCCTTTTCCAGTGAGCGGGGGTCGGATCTATCGCATCGCCACTCCGGTGCGGACGGATCGCGCGACTCGAACGCCGGTGATCCTGCAATCCCCAAGCTCTTTGTCAGCGCTTCAGGGAACCTCGGTCACCCTGGAGACGGCCGCCTATGGCCTGGGCGACATTCAATATCAATGGAGGATGAACGACGTCGATATCCCAGGGGCTAACGCACCGTCTCTTTCTTTTCAATCGATCCAGCCTACAGATCAGGCGCGATACTCGGTCTGGATCACCGATGCCACAGGGGGCGTTGTAACCAGCCCCGCCGCCCTGACGGTCCTGCAGCCCCCGCAGATCGTGGCCGCACCGGTGTCGCAGACAGCGCATGCCGGAGCCACCGTCCGGTTTCTGGTCGGTGCCACGGGGAGCGGAGCATTGACCTATCGTTGGCTGTTCAATAGTGATCCGATTCCGGGAGCCAATGGACCCACTCTGGTGCTTCCGTCGGTGACGCCTGCGAACGAGGGTTCTTATCGCGTCCAGATCAGTCAGAGCACGGACAATGGCCCGGTCAGCGTGAAGACTGAACCGGCAGATCTCACGGTGCTGCCATAGCCTATTTAACGGCGTGGAAACCAAGACTGATTCGATTGAGAACGCTTGAAATGAGTGCTCCAACCTCCTCGATTCTTAGCGTCGGGTTGATCTGCTTGCTTGGCGTTGCATCCTTCGGCTCGGAATTCCGTGTATCGCAGTTCGCTCAGGACGGAGCATTGGCATGGACCAATGCTCCCACAAATGGCGTGATTACGATTCAGTCGGTCTCGCGTCTTGGAACTCCATGGCGTTCCCAGGCCAATTACTTTAGCACTCAGGCGGTTGGTAAAGTGAGTGTTCCGCTGTCACACAGCCCGGAGTTCTTCCGGTTATTGTCGGTGGACATTTCGCCGACGCCCAGCGGTTTCACAAACCTCATTAATTCCTACGGCACTATTGAGACGGTGGCAGGGAACGGGGGAGTCGGCTTGGATGGCTCGAACGGCTGGCGAGCGGCTTTCGAAGGCGGTTATGCCACCAACGCAACGCTCTCGCGACCTCACTTTGCCATGGCTGACGATTCGGGGAATATCTTCATCGTGGACAAGGATAGTCATTCCGTCCTCAAGGTGACGACGGAGGGTCGCATTCACACGGTTATTGGCACGCACCTCGCTGGGCCTGGAGTCGATGGCCCAACAAACGGCACAAACCAGGCACTCAGCTACCCCAATGGCCTGTGGGTGCGCGGAGACGGAACGGTGTACGTGCTCGACACAGGAAACGGTGAAGTGCTTCGCCTCGATACCCATGGTATCGTGACGGAGTTGTTCTCGGCTGTTGCAGAAACAAACTCGGTTGCAGAAACCAATAGTATTTCGGGTGGAAGAGGCCTCTGGGTGAAGGACGATGAATCTGAGGCTTTCTTCTGCTCAGGAACTGACCTGCAACACTGGAAAGGTGGAGTTGTTACGAGCCTAAACAATAATTTCAAGGATCTCGGCAACATAGCGATAACTCCCTCGGGGGACGTGATTGCTACCGATCGAGGAGCGAATAAAGTTTATCTGATCGAGGTTCAGACAGGCAATCGCACCACCCTCGCAGGCTCGGGAGCGGGTGGTGCTGCTGGCGTTATTGATGGTACTCCGGCTCTCACCGCCAAGCTGTCTGGGGTGCGCGGAGTTTGGTTGGTACCCACCGGCGGATACTTGCTCGCCACACACAGAGGCAGTCAGGTCCTCTACCTAGATACCGCTGGGATCATTCACGTTCTCGTGGAAGGCCTGCTCAGTCCCAACCACGACGGCGACGGGCAGTGGTTTCATTCCCCGGGGTTTAAAGTGGCTGAAGTCCGGAGTGTGAGTCTGGATTCTCACGGAAATATCCTGATCTGCGAAAACGACTTCGGTTACATTCGTCGCATCCGCTTCAACCCATTGCAGCCATGAAACCAAACGAAAGAACTCAAATGCATTTTGCCACCAGACTTTGTTTTACCCTCAGCCCATTCGCGGCCGTCTTGATCCTCGCCTCAGCCCTGGACGCAGCCACGGTCAATCAAACCCTTTTGCGAGCCACGTCACCGTTTGAAGACCTGGTGGAATTAGCACTCGCCACCAATACAGCCAGCATGAACAAGGCGCTGGCCGCGGTCGACAAAAGTGTCGCCGCAGTTAATGCAGTTTTGTCCGCTCCGGCGGCCATCTCTGTTGGAGGCGCATTTTCGCCGAAAGCGATGACGATGTGAGTGGCTGGTACTTCAGGTATGAGGTACACGGTTCCAGCACTTCTTGGACAAAACCGGAGCAGCGACCTCCAGTCTGCTAGAAGTTTCGACTCAGCCGCAAACCAACACTCTTCGTATCGCCCTCCACGCCGACATTCCAGCCCTGATAAGGTCTGGTGAAAATGTAACTGCTCAAAATGCCGATGCCCGCACCCGCCACGACATCCCGCGGATAATGTTGCCGCGACTCCACTCGGCTATAGGCAACAAAGGACGCCGCAGCATAGGCGGGCAGTCCATACTCCCAGCCGTAACGCTTGCGGAGGAACTCAGCGGAGGAAAACGAAATGGAGGTGTGACCCGATGGGAAGGACTGCCGTCCGCCATTCGGGCGCTTGGCATCAAAGCCGTACTTGAGGGCGTAGGTCACGCCCACCGTAACTGCCAGCGACTCGCCAAGCTGCAACGAGCCCTCGCCGTCCCTGTGGATCAGCGTGAAACCCGCAGCCGTGG
>JAYTTC010000232.1:0-7604 GCA_043745255.1 Verrucomicrobiales bacterium | reverse complement strand
GAATGCCCTGGGGAAGCCGGGTCAATTTTATCGCGTCCGGCAGTAGGCTGGGACACGCCAACGGCTTCAGGATGCCAGGGCCTCGACACGTTTCCGATGAAATTGCGTGAGGGCGGACTCACGTGCGAAGAACTGAGGTCTCACGCAACACAGCGCACTCTGCGAGGGGACAGCTCTGTACAGTACCCGCGAAAATCGTCACTTTCAGACCCTGGATTACCTCGAAAAGGATGATGACTGTGGACCGTGGATTTCGTATAAACCTGGGGGCCCCATGAGAATTCACCTTCGAAACTTAACTGGATCGCGTGAGGACGCATCGTACCCCTGGGTGGCGGTGGGGGTCCTGGTTTCGTGGGGAGCAATCATGGCCGGCTCTGCATTGGCGGCGGCCGACCCTGTTTTGGATCTTGCCAGGCTTCCCCCTGCATCGGCGCGCACGGTGGACTTTGCGAGGGACATTCGGCCGATCTTCGAAAAATCCTGCTATGCCTGTCACGGGCCGGACAAGCAGCGCAGTGGTTTCCGATTGGACGATCGGGAGGCGGCTCTGAGAGGCGGAGAAAACCATGCGTCGGCGATCAGACCCAAGCACAGTGCGGAGAGTCCCCTGATTCACTTCGTTGCGGGATTGGTGCCTGACATGCACATGCCGCAGAAGGGGGACCCCCTGAGTGCCGAGCAGATCGGACTCCTGCGTGCTTGGGTGGATCAGGGAGCGGACTGGCCAGTAGGCGGAGCGGCTGTCACCAAGGTCCACTGGGCGCTCAAACCGGTTGAGCGTCCGTCGGTGCCAGTGCTGCTGAATCGGAAGGCGAAGATGACCAATCCCATCGACGCCTTCGTTGCGACCCAACTTGAGGGGAAGCATTTGAGTATCGGGCCGGTGGCCGATCGCCGCTCTTTCATTCGACGGCTCTATCTCGTGATGCATGGATTGCCACCCACTTGGGAGGAGGTGAAGCATTTCATCAACGACACACGCCCGGATGCGGTGGAAACGCTGGTGGATCGCGTCCTGGCCAGTCCGCGCTACGGCGAGCGTTGGGCTCGCCACTGGCTGGATATCGCCCGTTTCGCGGAATCCAACGGATTCGAGACCAACCGAGAACGGAAGAATGCCTTTCCGTATCGCGACTATGTCATTCAAGCCCTGAATGATGACAGACCCTACGATCAATTCATCAAGGAGCAGATCGCCGGGGACGCCTTCGGCGCGGACGTTGGAACCGGATTTTTGGTCGCCGGGGCCTATGACATTGTTAAGAGTCCGGACATCAACCTCACCCTGATGCAACGTCAGGACGAGTTGGCGGACATCGTGAACACCACCGGTACCGCCTTTCTCGGACTGACACTCGGTTGCGCTCGTTGCCACGATCATAAATTCGATCCGATATCGCAGAAAGATTTCTACGCCATCCAGGCCGTGTTTGCGGGAGTCAATTTCGCCGAACGTCCGCTGAAACTGAAACACAACGCAGCCGAGGCAAACGAGCTGGCGATGCTTCAGCAGAAATGGACGTCGAGCGAGGCGGCTCTCACCGTGCTGATTCAAAAAGCGTCCGAGGCAAAACTCGCTGGAACTTCGGGGAAAATTCTTCGTCCGCCGGTGAACGAGCATCTCAACGAGGAGACTTTCACGCCGATAGAGGCGACGGCGGTGCGATTCACGATCCTGGCCACCACGGCCTCGGAACCCTGTCTCGATGAACTCGAAGTCTTCGATAGCAACGGGACGAATGTTGCGCTTGCGTCCGAAGGGACCAAGCCGAGCGCCTCCGGGACTCTGCCGGGGCATGCGATCCACACGTTGGAACATCTCAACGATGGCGCTCTGGGCAACAATAAGAGTTGGATCTCGGACACTTCCGGACGGGGGTGGGTGCGGCTTGATTTTCCGGCAGCGAAGCGGATTCAACGCATCGTTTGGAGTCGTGATAGGGAGAGTCACTTCAAGGATCGAGTCGCCACGGACTATCGGATTGAGGCTGCGCTCAAGCCCGGAATGTGGACTGAGATCGCTTCGTCTCGAGATCGTGAGCCTTTCGGCGATTCGGATCCTAATTCTTTTCTGAAACATCTTTCGGACGCAGATGCCATCGCGGCGCGCGCGTTGCAGGATCAGATTCGCCAGTCTAAGACGCGCGTCTCACAGCTGTCCGAAGGTCAGCCTGCGTGGCTCGGAACCTTCTCCCAGCCCAAGACCACACACCGGCTTTACCGAGGTGATCCCATGCAGGAGCGCGAAGTGGTGGCTCCAGGAACGGTGACGGTCCTCGGTTCCCTAGGTCTGGCAGTCGAGGAGCCGGAGCAACAGCGGCGCATCAAGCTGGCGGAGTGGATCGCCAGCCCGCGCAATCCGCTCACCGCGCGAGTGATGGTGAATCGGATCTGGCATTACATTTTCGGGAGCGGGATCGTGGACACGCCGAGCGATTTCGGTGCGAACGGCGGCGTGCCGACAAACCCAGCTCTATTGGATTGGCTGGCGGATGAGTTTGTGCGCGGCGGTTGGTCCCTCAAGCAGCTGCAACGGCTCATCCTTCTTTCCCAGACTTTCGGCCAGTCTGCCGCACCGCGTGCCGAGGCCATGGCCGTGGACGCAGACGCGCGTCTGCTCTGGCGATTTCCCCCTCGTCGTCTGGAGGCGGAGGCGCTTCGCGACTGCATGCTGACGGCCTCGGGGGCGATGGATCTGCGCATGGGAGGTCCCGGCTTCTATTTGCAAACTGTGGAGGTGGACAATGTGATGCGCTATTTTCCAAAGGATGATTTCGGGACCAATGAATTCCGTCGCATGGTGTACCTCACGCGGATCCGTCAGGAGCAGGACTCGGTCTTTGGTGTCTTCGATTGCCCGAGTGGCAATCAGGTCATCCCGAAGCGCAGTCGTTCCAACACGCCATTGCAGGCGTTGAATCTTTTCAACAGCCGCTTCGTCATCCAGCAGGCCGATTTCCTGGCCGCGCGTTTGCGCCGCGAGGCTGGAGAAAAGCCCCAGGCTCAGGTTGCTCGTGCATTTCAGCTACTGTACGGACGGGAGCCAGATCGGTTTGAGCGCAAGGAATCGGTGGCAATGGTGCGGGTCCAGGGCATCGATGCCTTTTGTCGCGCGCTCTACAACACCAGCGAGTTTCTCTTTGTTTTCTAGCCCACGTTTTTCGCCATGCTCCAACGACTCCATCCCTTCCTGAATCGGCGTGCGTTCCTCAGCCAGAGCGCCACCGCTTTGAGCGGCATGGCGCTGGCTCAGTTGCTCGGGCGCGACGGATTGCTCGCCGCCGATCCAGGCAGTCGGTCGCCCATCCGGCCAGTGATCGATCCCGCCAATCCAAACGCCCTGCGCCGGCCCCATTTTGCTCCCCGAGCGAAGCAGGTGTTGATGATCTTTTCTGCTGGAGGCTGCAGCCATCTGGATACCTTCGACTACAAACCGGAGCTGATCAAACGACACGGCCAGCCTATGCCGGGAGGTGATAAACTCGTCACCTTTCAAGGAGGTCAAGGCGCGCTGAACAAAAGCCCTTGGGAATTTCGGCCACGCGGAAAGTGCGGGAAGATGGTGTCGGATCTTGTGCCTCGCCTTGGCGATCTGGCGGACGAGATATGTTTCATTCATTCGCTCAAGGGGAAGACCAATACGCATGGTCCGGGTGAGAATTTTATGAACACGGGGTTCACCCTCGATGGTTTTCCTAGCATCGGAGCTTGGACGACGTATGCGCTGGGCAGCGTCAATGATAACCTTCCCGCCTATGTGGCCATTCCCGATCCACGGGGCGTCCCGCAATCCGCCGGCAATTGTTGGAATCCTGGCTTTCTCCCCGCGGCATTCCAGGGAACCGATTTCAACGCTATCAAGCCGCTTCGCAACCTGGCGCGCCCGGCAGGGATCAGTTCGGACAAAGACCGCGCCACTCGAGAATTCATCGCGCGAATCAACCAGCACCATCTCACCCACTACCCCGGTGATACGGAGCTGGCCGCCCGCATTTCAAGCTATGAGCTGGCTGCGCGCATGCAATTGTCGGTTCCGGAGGTGAGTGATATTTCCACTGAGCCTGCGCAGATCCTCAAGAGGTACGGAGCGGACTCCAGCGGATCCCGCACCCAGGACATCAAGGCGGGTTATGCGCGGAATTGTATCTTGGCGAGGAGATTGATCGAGAAAGGTGTGCGTTTCGTTCAGCTCTTCAACGGCGCCTACCAAGTCGGTGGCGAGGGCACGAGCAACTGGGATGGCCATAAGGTCTTGAAGGACCAGTACACCGTCCACGGCGAGATCCTGGACCAGCCGACAGCGGCGCTCCTCTCCGATCTCAAAGAGAGGGGTCTGCTCAAGGAGACGCTGGTCGTCTGGTGCACCGAGTTTGGGCGCATGCCGACGTTTCAAGCGGGCGCGAGTGGACGCGACCACAATCCGGCCGGCTTCACCGCATGGTTAGCGGGAGCAGGCGTGAAAGCACCGTTCAGCTTCGGAGCCACCGACGAGTTTGGTTACAAAGCAGTGGACAAAGTCGCCACCGTCTACGACTTCCACGCGACCGTCCTAAAGATCCTGGGCCTCGACCACGAACGTCTCAGTTTCTACCACAACGGCATCGAACGCCGACTTACGGATGTGCATGGAGAAGTGCTCACCGAGATTCTATCCTGACGGTAACATAGGATCGCCCTAGGACAGGAAATTTCTTCGGAAGCCGGTCCTCTCGTAGGGCTCAGTCTGCGGCGATTCGTTTGGCGAGCTTCGCCAGGGTGAGGAATTCGATCTTCAGACCGTTTTCAGTCCGGCGGAAGAAGGGGTGCGCGTTGGTCGAGACAACAAGAGACTCGGCCCGCGACAAGATGGATCCGCTGGGTAAGGACCGGTTGAACCCGGCTTTTCAAGGGGTGGCGCTGGCGGACCCCTCAACCCTGAATCGGCTGGAACTTTCGAACAACAAGTCCACCCGCTGCCACAAGATGGAGCACGACCCCGCCAAGATTGCGGCCTGCCTGCTGGAGATGGGAGTTCGCTGTCTGCCCAAGCACGCCCAGGAGATCATTCTCACCTTGGATTACACTACTGGTATCTGCCGCTCTATCTGTTTGCCGGTGACACCCGGTTGTGGGCTTAGCGGCGCACCTCCGATCAGGACGTGGACGCAGATGTCGTGAGTGCACTCGCAGCAATCGTGGCGGCGGCGAGACAGTGTTGTCGCAAGGCACGCAGCATCCTGGCGACTGCTGCCGTTTACACTATGTCGAAGCGATCAAGGTTCATCACCTTGTTCCAGGCAGCTATGAAGTCATGAACAAACTTACTCTCAGCATCCGAACTTCCGTAGACTTCAGCCAGGGCGCGGAGTTGGGAGTTTGAACCGAAGACAAGGTCGACACGCGTGCCGGTCCACTTGAGTTCCCCCGTTTTTCGATCGCGGCCTTCAAAGACATCTGCGTCTTTCGAGAGGGCCTTCCACTCCGTACCCATGTCGAGCAGGTTTACGAAGAAGTCGTTGCTTAGCGCCTCTTGTCGCTTGGTGAAGAGGCCGTGCTGCGCCCCTCCGAACTGGGTCTTCAGGACCCGCATGCCGCCGATGAGCACCGTCATTTCGGGCGCAGTTAGAGTCAGCAATTGCGCCTTGTCGACCAGCAGCGCTTCGGCCGACACGGTGTATTTGTCTTTAAGGTAATTACGGAAGCCGTCCGCGATGGGTTCGAGTACGGCGAAGGAGGCCTCGTCGGTTTGCTCCTGCGAGGCGTCCATGCGACCCGGCGTGAAGGAGACCGTGACTGTGTGGCCAGCGTTCTTCGCCGCTTGCTCGACGCCTGCGCAACCGGCCAAGACGATCAGGTCAGCCCGCGAGACAGCCTTGCCGCCGGACTGCGCACCATTGAATGCACTCTGGATGCCCTCGAGAGTTTTCAGCACCTTATCCAGTTGGGCTGGCTGGTTGACTTGCCAATCTTTCTGGGGAGCGAGGCGAATACGGGCACCGTTCGCACCCCCGCGCTTGTCTGAGCCACGGAACGTGGACGCGGCCGCCCAGGCGGTGGAAACCAGCTCTGAGACGGACAGCCCGGAGGTCAGGATCTTGCGCTTGAGCGAGGCGATGTCCTGCGCATCGATCACTGGATGATTGAGCTTGGGGATGGGGTCCTGCCAGAGGAGTTCCTCCGCAGGAACCTCAGGGCCAAGATAACGTGCGCGGGGACCCATGTCGCGGTGAGTCAGCTTGAACCAGGCCCGGGCAAACGCGTCGGCAAACTGACCAGGATTATCCAGAAAGCGTCGTGAAATCTTCTCGTAAGCCGGGTCGAACCGCAGCGCGAGGTCCGTGGTTAGCATTGAGGGCGCGATGCGCTTTGAGGGGTCGTGCGCGGCCGGCACGGTGCCGGCTCCGGCTCCATTCTTTGGCGTCCATTGATTCGCACCGGCCGGGCTCTTCGTGAGTTCCCATTCGAAGCCGAACAGGTTCTCGAAAAAGTTATTGCTCCACTTCGTGGGCGTGGTGGTCCAGGTGACTTCCAGACCGCTGGTGATCGCGTCGCCTCCCTTGCCCGTGCCGAAGCTGCTCTTCCAGCCCAAGCCCTGTTCCTCGAGACCGGCGGTTTCCGGCTCAGATCCCACATGGGACGCAGGACCGGCACCGTGGGTCTTGCCGAAGCTGTGGCCTCCGGCGATGAGCGCCACCGTCTCCTCGTCATTCATCGCCATGCGAGCGAAGGTCTCGCGGATATCCCTTACCGCAGCAATGGGATCGGGATTGCCGTTCGGACCTTCTGGATTGACGTAAATCAGCCCCATCTGCACCGCAGCGAGCGGGTTTTCGAGATCTCGGTCACCGGAGTAGCGTTGGTCACCCAGCCACTTGTCCTCATTCCCCCAATAGACGTCCTGATCCGGCTCCCAGACGTCGTCACGTCCGCCGGCGAAACCGAACGTTTTGAATCCCATCGACTCCAGGGCGACGTTGCCGGTGAGAATCATCAGGTCGGCCCATGAAATCTTCCGGCCGTACTTCTGTTTGATCGGCCAAAGCAGCCTGCGGGCCTTGTCCAAGCTGACGTTGTCCGGCCAACTGTTGAGTGGCGCGAAGCGCTGTTGCCCCCTGCCGCCGCCGCCGCGACCGTCGCCAGTGCGGTAGGTGCCGGCGCTGTGCCAGGCCATGCGAATAAACAAGGGGCCATAGTGGCCAAAGTCCGCCGGCCACCAGTCCTGCGAGTGGGTCATCAGCGCCGCGAGATCTTTCTTCACAGCCGCCAGGTCGAGGCTCTTGAACTCTTTCGTGTAGTCGAAGCCTTGGTCCATCGGATTGGACTTGGAGGAATGCTGGTGCAGGAGTTCGACCTTCAACTGGTTCGGCCACCAGTCGTGGTTCGAGGTGCCGCCTCCGGCAGCGTGGTGGAACGGGCATTTGGCTTCGGCTGACATAGTTTTCTCGTTGGCGCGGTTAAATTGAATTCTGTGAACTGGCGGGCAGTGTTTGACACTCCTGCGCGGGCGGTCAACTGCGAACTAATAGCCTGCATCGATCACGGGTCAAGAGCCTCGCAGCACAGAGCGTCCGAAGTCTCAGCCGATCCGAGTTAAAGTAAGGAAAGCTCCGATCCCGTGTGCA
>JAYTTC010000231.1:0-7606 GCA_043745255.1 Verrucomicrobiales bacterium | reverse complement strand
TGTTGGCCTACGGAACCTGCCTGGAGTTCTCCTATACCCAGGCGCCTCCACGGATGAAATCTCTGGTCATGTCGCTGATGCTGGCAGCGGTCGCGGTTGGCAATGGTTTTACCGCGTTGGTGAACCATTACATTCAGAACGCCGACGGGTCGGTAAAGCTGAGCATGGCGAATTACTATCTCAGCTTTGCCATCTTCATGGTCATCGTGACAGGGGTCTATGTGCCGTTCGCCAAGGCCTTCAAGGAGCGATCCCACTTGCAGGGTTAGCACTTTTCGTCACGGCGTGATGTCGGACCATTTCTTGACGCCGATCACGGGAAGGGCGAACTCAAAGGCCGGCTGCCAGTCCGAATGGTCGGCCTGTTTGAAAACTTCGTAAATGCGTTTGGCTCGATCGGGATCGGCAATCGATCCAGGCTTCCGGGTCCATAGCCCCAGATTGAGACCGCCTTCCTGCCCGTGATCGACGTGGCGATGTAGAATGAACGCGTCGATCCCGGGGTTATTCGCCACTTTCCGGTAAGCGTAAGCGTACGCGGCGGCTTGCCACAGCTCTCCGTCTGGTTCGTTGGCGGTGTGGAAGCCCTGCTCAGAAAGGATCACTCGTCGGGTCTGTCGGGAGTAGCTCGCATCGGGTGCGGGACTGTATTGCATCGGAGATTGGGCAAGATAACGCGTCAGAAGTTCGATATTTTTGAAAGTGATTCGAGGGCTGTCCGGATTGATCGTGGCGCTCTTATCCAGCCAGGTTCTGCACTCGAAGAGATTTTCTGGATAGGGATGAAACGCTACATGCCAATCGAAGTCGCCCTCATCAACCGCGCGCTGATGGAGGTAGTCGATGAAGGGATGAGCTGGAAAGCTCTCGCCTTCCTTGCCTCCTGGATAACGGATGTTCCAGTGATGCTCCAGTGAGAGATACACGCGCGCACTCGAGGAGGTCTTGCGCAAGGCGGTGTGAGCAAGCCTGACGGCGCGGAGGTAGTCTTCAGCGAATTCCTCCATCGTGCAGTGTCCGCGATTGCTCCAAAACCAGTGCGAGTTGACTTCGTTTCCAATGATGAAGTTTGCGACCCGTCCCTGTGGGTAGTTTGTCGCGCAATAGCGATGCCCGAGAAATTCCAGTGCGGCCGAAAAATGCTTCACTCCTTCCTCCGTGACACTGTTGAACGCGCCTAGATGGTTTGGACAGTTGTTGTCGTAACGAGGATGGATCAGCACCCGGTTCAACTCCGAATCGCCACTTTGATACGCCAGGAGGATCAGTGACACGACGGCGCCGGACTCGCTCAAGGTTTTCACTTGGGGGTCCATGGATCTTAGGAATGCGGCGTTGAAGTGGAAGGTTTCGCCCCCGAAGTCCCAGCGGATATTCTCGGGTCGGTGATGAACGTCCAGAAGTTGCCCCAGGTTTAGGTTCAACGCCGCGTGACGGACGCCGAGAGCGAGGGCGTCCTCGAGCATCTGCACCTGGAGGCCCTTTTTGCTCTTCGCAGCGGGAAAGGGATCTCGGTTGGCGGATACACCCCGCCAGACATCGACATAGCGAGGTGCCCCCAGCGCCACCGGCTTCCCATCGTTGGCGATACCGATCGCTTGGAAGGAGGAGTAGAGACGATCCCGCCGACCCTCAAAGCGAGGCACAGCGAGTTCAAATCGGGCAGGGGACTGGACGCTTCCAAGCCCGGCAGTACGACGGGGAAGTGAACCTGATTCCCAGGCGTCTCGCTCGACGATATTGACGGGCTGGCGGGTCGTTTCTCCGGAGACATAGAGCATCTCCGCAGTGGCAGTGACCTGGGAAACTCCTTCTGCTCGGCCCGACTCCTGAAGAACGAGGAGGAACAGTGCCATCACCAGCCACCCGTTTCGACATTTGCGACTGCGGTTCGTCGCGGGCCGGTGTGTTTTGGAGGCAGAGCCGCTCGGTGCTCGAACAGAATGAATCATCGAACACCCGACGCGTTTGCAGCCGGTTCGCTTCAGCAAAACTCCCGAAGACCTGCTAGCTCCCGGCGGACTGCTGTCGTTTGGCGGTGGTGAGGAAGTCGAGGAAGTAGACCAGACGCTCCTTCATCTGATTGCGAGAAACGATCGCATCGATTAACCCGTGATCCATCAGGAACTCGGCAGTTTGGAAGCCGGGAGGCAGCTCAGCTTGGGTGGTGTCTTTGATGACGCGGGGTCCCGCGAACCCGATCATCGCTCCTGGCTCGGCGAGAATGAGATCGCCTACCGTGGCGAAACTGGCCGATACCCCCGCCATGGTGGGATGGGTCAGAACGCTGATGTAGGGAAGCTTCTGCTGGGCATGGTAGCCGAGCGCTCCGCAGGTCTTCGCCATCTGCATGAGACTGAACATCCCCTCATACATGCGAGCACCGCCACTGGTGCAGAAAATGATGACCGGAAGCTGCTTGTTGGTGCCCGCCTCGATGAGGCGAGTGAGCTTCTCGCCGACCACAGAACCCATGGAACCCCCCAGAAAACTGAAGTCCATCACTCCCAGGGCCACTTTGTAATGGCCGATAGTTCCAATACCGGTGATGACGGCATCCTTGAGCTGGGTCGATTTCTGGTAGGCATCCAGCTTATCTCGATAGGAAGCGACTCCGGTAAATTCAAGGACGTCGACGCTGATCATGTCGGCGTCCATTTCCTCGAAGGAGCAGGTTTCGACGAGCGAGTGAATCCGTTCGCGAGCGACGATGGGAAAGTGGTGGCCGCACTTCGGGCAAACCTTGAGATTGGCGTCGAGTTCCTTGTCGAAAACCATGGTGCTGCACTTCGGGCACTTGGTCCAAAGGCCCTCGGGGATCTCCTTCTTCCGCGAACGTCCGGCGCTCATCTTGTGCTTTTTCCCGAATGCGGCAGCCGGTGCATCAGCCGGGGGGGGAGTCACTGCGGGTTCGACGGTTTCCAGCCCCAGCGTTTTCTTTGTGATATAGGTCGTCGACATAGGCCCACTGCTAAAATCCGTTATCCGTCGCTCAGGTTCACCACCGCCCGTTGAATGAGATCGAACGTGCCGAGTTCCGAGGCATCACGCAATACCCGAATTTGTGCGGCCAAACCCTCATCCCCACCCGGGGTTAGCGACTGGCCACCCGGTGGACTGGTTCTTGCCTTTCTCTCGCCTTGGAATAGCAAATCTCTTAGGTTTCCTGCAGTTCGGATCATGGCAAGGATCCTGCATCGATAAACCTATTGACTCATGCATACGAAAGTTAGGCTGGATCTGCGGTCCCGAGTCACGGCGTTCATTGCGTCTACGACACTGGTGGTGGTGCTGATCGCGTTGGGGACCTGGGCCTCTTGGGTGCGCATCCACACCCTCCGAACGCGTCTGACGGCGGAGGGCTTGGGGAGCAACGATATCTCTGATCAATTCCAGCAGCGGATTGGGAACTTGAATACGGAGCTTTTTCGGTTTGCGGTGGGACGGGACGGGAAGGTGTGGTCAAAGTTTAAGGAGGAAAGTGTGGAGCTGGATCGGTGGATTGATAAGACATTCCGTGAGCTTCAGAGCCTGCCGGAACGAGGAGTTGTTCGGGAGTTGGATCGGGTGTTTGACGATTATATCAAAGCGGCAGATCGGGTGGAGATGGCCATCGATCGACCTCAGCGAGATGAATCCGCGACGAGCGAGTTTACCGAGTCCGACCCCGAGGCAGCCGAGATGAGTCTGCCGAAAAGGCGACCGCACAATACGCTCACGGCGCTGGCGGACTTCGAGCTGCAAGAAAAACGGATTCTTGCGTTGGGATCGCGGCTGGCCGACCTCCACAAGAAAGCTATCGAGAGCTTCGTTGACGATGCCAATCAGTCTTTGGAGCACGTCATGCTCGCACTCCTGTTTGGGCTCGTACTGCTGTTGCTCTGTGGGGGAGGCCTGGCCTGGGTGATCTATCGCGAGCTGATCGCGCCGTTGCGAGTGCAGTTGATTGAAAGTCGCCTACTTATGGAGAGGCACGAGAAGCTGGTTTCACTCGGCATGCTGGCTGCCGGTGTCGCGCACGAGATTCGAAATCCGCTGACGGCGATAAAAGCTCGTTTGTTTTCTCTAAGACGCCGACTGCCGCCCGCCTGCCAGGACCGCTCCGACACCGACGTCATCGATAGCGAGATCAACCGCCTGGAACGAATTGTTAAGGATTTCCTTCTCTTCGCACGACCCTCAGATCCCGAGTTGGCGGTGATGCGCGCAGATGAGGCGTTGCATGAAGTGAAGGTGTTGCTTGGGCCGCAGTTGGAGAAGAAGGGGATCGCTTTGACCGTGCAGGGCGACGCGCACGCGTGGATCCGAGTCGACAGGCACCAAATCAAGCAAGTGCTGATCAATCTCATTCAAAATGCTGCCGATGCCACGGCGCTGGGAGGGGAAGTCATTTTGCGAGCTCGTTGCGATCATGGGCGATTGGGAGACCATTTGGCTGACGTGGTGGTCCTGGAGGTTGAGGATAGTGGCCAGGGCATTGTTCCCGAGGTTCAGGCTCGATTGTTCGATCCTTTTTTTTCCACCAAGGATGGAGGCACGGGCCTCGGTCTCTCGATCGCCTCTCGCATCGTCGAGAAGCATGGCGGCGCGCTGCAGTATCAGACCAAGGTCGACAGCGGGACCACGTTCGGAATTGTGTTGCCTCGCGTTTCGGAAGTTCCGGTCATGACAACACCGCCTTCGGTGGCCGGCGATTGAGGTGATTCTTCTTTCTCTCACCGGGCACTTCAGGCGACACTTTCGCCACGTTCGCTCACCCTGGAGTCCACGCCATTAGGACCGTCGTGCTGCATACCTACTATGAACACCTCAGGCCGCATCCTATTGATCGAAGACGATGTCACTATCGCCGAGTCTCTCAAGCAGGTGCTGACCGATGAGGGATTTTTAATCGTTTACGAGAAGCGTGGAGACGACGGCTTGCGTCGTGCCTCGATGGATGTCTTCGATGCTGTGGTCACGGATCTCAAGATGCCCGGGCTTGGTGGGCTCGATCTGGTGAAAAAGCTCCATGCAACCCACCCGAGACTGCCCATTATCCTCATGACAGCCCATGGCACGACCGAGACTGCCATTGAGGCGACTCGCTTGGGGGCGTTTGACTATCTGCTCAAGCCTTTCGACATGCCGGAGCTGATTGATCTGCTTCGCAAGGCAGTTACGAACAGCCGTCTTGCCAACGTTCCGGTGGCCATGGGGGACGAGGCCGGGGACCGTGATGCCATCGTAGGAAACAGCCGAGCGATGCAGGCGATTTACAAGGAGATTGGTCGAGTGGCGGACAAGCCGGTTACGGTGTTGCTTCGGGGTGAGACCGGCACGGGCAAGGAGTTGATTGCGCGCGCACTCTGGCAGTACAGCGGGAGAGCTCAGGGTCCATTCGTGGCGATCAATTGCGCGGCAATCCCAGAGAATCTGCTCGAGAGTGAACTCTTTGGTCATGAGCGAGGGGCTTTCACGGGTGCGGACGCGCGGCGGATCGGGCGGTTTGAGCAGGCGAGCGGCGGCACTTTGCTTCTGGATGAAATTGGGGACCTCACGCCCGGGACTCAGGTGAAGTTGTTGCGCGTTTTACAGGAGCGTTTCATTCAACGAGTCGGCGGTCGGGAGACGATACCCGTGGATGTTCGAGTCATCGCGGCTACGCATCGGGATTTGGAGGCTGCCATGAAGGAGGGGCTTTTCCGCACGGATCTCTTCTATCGACTGAGCGTGGTTACCCTCCGTCTGCCCTCGCTTCTCGAGCGCCGTGAGGACATTGCTCCGCTCTCAAACTATTTTCTCAAGAGATATAGCGCCGAGTTCGGCATCTCTCCTGCCGGCATGCAAGAGGAGGCGATGGCTCTGTTACTGGCACATCCCTGGCCCGGCAACGTCCGGGAGTTGGAGAATGTTGTCCGGAAACTCCTCCTGGTGTCGCGCGGCTTTCCAATCACCCCGGATCATGTCCGCGCGGTACTCTCCGAAGCATCCTCTTCAGGCGTCAGCACAGGACAGTCCCTGCAACAATTGGTGACAGAACTGCTGGCTGCCGCCCAGCGCGGCGAGACGGATGGCGCGTTGGGCCGTTTGATTCAATTTGCCGAACGAGAGATGTTTTCGCAGGCGATCGAGCAGGCGGGGGGCAATCAAGCCAAAGCGGCTCGATGGGTAGGAGTTTCTCGCCTGACCATGCGAGAGAAGTTGAGACAGTTTGGACTGCATCCTGTTGGTGAACCTTTGTCCCCTGAAACATGATCGGGAATTTGATACGACCGGAACTGGCGGAGCTCATCCGCCAGCGCGATTTTGTTCGGCTGCGTGAGGCTCTAGAGGGTTTTGATCCTGCAGATGTCGCGGAAATTCTTACGGATGTTCCCGCCGCGGACAAAGCCGTGCTGCTGCGCGTCCTGCCGAAGGGGCAGGCCACCGACGTCTTCGAATACCTTTCCACAGAGGATCAGGAAAGCTTGCTGCGTGCTTTGGGAAGCGAGGAGGTTGCCAAGATCCTGAACGAGCTGGCACCCGATGATCGAACGGCACTGCTCGAAGAACTCCCTGCTGCTGCCACACAAAAGCTTCTGGAGTTGCTGCGGCCCGAGGAACGCAAGGTGGCTATTGGTCTGCTCGGCTATCCCCGCGATTCCGTCGGACGGCGAATGACGCCCAGATACGTTTCCATTAAACAGAACTGGACGGTGGATCAGGTGCTGGCTCATCTGCGTCGCGTGGGAAGGGATCAAGATACCGTCAATCAGATGTACGTCGTCGACAAGGACGGTCGATTGGTGGCGCGGGTGCGGCTTCGGGATTTGGTGGTGGCGGAGTTGAACACACCGGTCATCGAACTGCTGGAACAGCCAGTAACCGCGTTGAATGTCACGGATGATCAGGAGACGGCGATTCAGACATTCCAGAAATACGATCTCACCGTGATTCCGGTGGTGGATTCGAATGGTTGCCTCGTCGGAGTGGTGACGGTCGATGATATTCTCGACGTTGCAGAGCGGGAAGCGACGGAGGACATGCAGCGGCTCGGTGGTATGGAGGCTCTGGAGGCTCCCTATCTTTCAATCGGCCTTGGCAAGATGATCCAGAAACGCGCAGGTTGGTTGGCTCTCCTGTTTCTGGGAGAGATGCTGACTGCGACCGCGATGGGCTACTTTGAGGACGAGATCGCTAAAGCGGTTGTGCTGGCGCTGTTTGTTCCCCTGATCATCTCGAGCGGAGGAAACTCCGGATCACAAGCCACCTCGCTGATCATTCGCGCCATGGCGGTGAAGGAGGTTTCACTCAGCGATTGGTGGCGAGTGTTATGGCGGGAGTTGATCGCAGGGTTGGCCTTGGGAGGGGTTCTGGCGAGCATCGCGCTGATCCGCATTCTCGCATGGCCGAGTCGGGACAAGCTCTACGGGGCGCACTACATGCTGATCGCGGCCACCGTCGCCTGTAGCCTGCTTGGGGTGGTCTTGTTTGGGAGTCTGGTGGGCGCGATGTTGCCCTTCATCCTCCGTCGGTTGGGGTTTGACCCGGCGGTGAGCTCGGCACCCCTTGTCGCAACGTTGGTCGATGTCACCGGATTGATCATCTACTTCAGCGTCGCCTACGGGATCCTCCACGGGACTCT
>JAYTTC010000230.1:0-7614 GCA_043745255.1 Verrucomicrobiales bacterium | reverse complement strand
CGGCTGAGATCAAAGTTTACCGCGCTCTGATCTGCGAGATACACCTTCCACTCGGTATTTCGGAGTTCGAGAGAAATCCCGAGCTCTTTCTTCCACATCTGCTGAAGCTCAACGGCAATCTGCTCGTGTTGTTTCGCGGTATTGAAGAGGTAGTGAAAGGAGGGGAAGCCCTTACCCCCAGGATAACCCGCCTCGGCGAGTAATTGTCGCGCGCCGTCGGGATCGTAAACGAGTCCCTGAGGCGGCGAGTGGTTAGCGGTACCAGGAGGGACGATAACTCCGGCGGCCTGTTCGCCCCCTTTCATGATTTGAGTGGTGAGCCGCTTCTTGTCGATCGCAAGCGCCAAGGCACGCCGGACCCGCACATCGTTGAAGGGGGGCCGATTCACGTTGAACCGGATGAAGTAGGTCGCGAGATAGTTGAAGAGGTGAGTGGACTCACGCTGACGCAGCACATCCATCAGCTCCATGGGGATCAGCGTTTTGTCCCAGATGACATCGACCTGACCCGTCTCAAAGAGATTGAGCGCGGTCATGGCGGATTCCAGATGGATGAGATCCACCACCTGATTGCGAACGTGGGCGGCATCCCAGTAACGGGGATTCTTCTGCAAACGAATCCTATCGTTCACCCGCCAGTCCTGGAGTGTGTATGCCCCGCTGCTCGGCAATGGGCGGGCCATGAGCCATCGATCACCGAACTTCTCGAGGGTCAGCTTGGGCACAACCGCAAGGGTTCGGAACGCGCACAGATCCAGAAAGAAGGGGGTGGGACTCTCTAGTTCGACTCGAAGAGTCCATGGGTCGAGAGCCGTCACACCGAGTTGGGCGGGATCGCTGATCTTCTTGGTGCTGATCGCTTCGCCGTTCTTCACGTAGTAGAGCTGACTGGCGTAATCGGCCGCAGTCCCAGGATCGATCGCCCGACGCCACGAGTAGACCACGTCCTCTGCGGTGATGGGTTCGCCGGTAGACCAGACAAGATTCGAACGAATGTGGAAGGTGTAGAGCAAACCGTCCGCGGAAATCTCCCATCGCGTCGCGATTGCGGGCTCCGCCTCGGCGGTCTGAGGATCGATGCGGGTCAGGCCCTCGAAGAGCGCGGCAGCGACGCGTCCGTCGGCCTGGCCGGTGCAGATCGCAGGATCGATCGTCTCGGGTTCAGGGCCATTGATGATCACGAAGTCGGCGCGAGGCTCAGGGGGTTTGCAACCGCAGGGCCCCGCCGTCCAGAGCAGCGAGAGCAGCAAAAGCAGGGAGGCGGCTCCTGAGGAAACCCTCAGGCGGCATCGGTAAACGTAGGACCGTTGATGAGTCGAATGGATCACGTCAGAATCGCCGACGGCGGCGGCCCGCTAGGCACTGTCTGATGGCCATCAAGCCGTGATGGGCGAGCCCAGCACAAGCGCGAAAAAAGAAAACGCCCTCCAGAGAACTGGAGGGCGTCTTAAAAGGAAACAACCGAGAGGGCCGTTCAGGGCTTCTTCTCCAGGACGACGGGAGCCGGAACCCCATTGGTTGGAGTGAGCAGCGCAGGAGCCTTGTTGGTATTGATCGCGACGGCGGCGGGGGCCGGAACGTTGGTGGCCATGCGAGACTCGTTCATTTTGGCGGCATCCTGCTTGAGCTGCTGCTCGAAGGTGGACGTGCTGCGCTTGAATGCTCCCTGGGCGACCACCGAAAGGAGGATCACGAGCGCGAAGAAAATACCTGCGGTGTATTTGGTGAGCTGAGTGAGAGCGTTGCCGCTACCCGCACCGAACAAGGCATCGGTGGCACCGGAGCCGAACGCCAACCCCATACCCGCTTCTTTCTTTGGAAGCTGGATCAGCACCAGAAGAATGAGGAGAAGGCAATCGATCAGGAGGATTCCTGTTAACAAGGCAATGATGAAGTTCATAGAGGGGTGTTCAGTTAAATTGAGTTCTTCACGATATCGGCAAAGCTTCGGACCTCAAGGGAGGCACCTCCTACCAGGGCTCCATCGACGTCCGGCTGGCTCATCAGCTCCCGCGCGTTAGCAGGCTTAACGCTGCCGCCATACTGGATCCGCACACGGCGGGCCACGGCATCATCGTAAAGCTTGGCGATCAACGAGCGGATGTAGGCGTGGGCAGCCTGGGTCTGCTCCGTGCTGGCGGTCTTGCCGGTTCCGATCGCCCAAACCGGCTCGTAAGCAATAATCGTCTCGGCCAATTGCTCCTTGGTGAGCCCCTCGAGGCTGCCTCGCACCTGAGTGGAAAGCACTTCCTCCATCTTCCCACCTTCCCGTTCGGCCAACGTCTCTCCGATGCAAATGATCGGTTTGAGCTCGACGGCATGGGCGGCGAGGGCTTTCTGCGCGATCAAGGCATCGCTCTCCTTCTGATACTGACGGCGCTCCGAATGCCCCAGGATCACGTAGCGCACCGAAAACTCCTTGAGCATCATGGCCGCGACTTCGCCGGTGTAGGCGCCGCCGCTATGCTCGCTCATATTTTGAGCGCCGATACGGATATTGGAGTCGATGATCTGCTTGGACACTTCGCTAAGAGCGGTGAACGGCGGGCAGACCACCATGTCCACTTCCTTCACCGAAGCGAGCTCCCGCTTCAGGCCGTTCACCAAGTCCAGAGACTCGGCGACGGTTTTGTTCATCTTCCAGTTACCCGCGATTATCAATTTGCGTTCTTTATCCACAGATTCAGTTCAGGTTCAGATCGTCGTTCGTTCCTCGCATGCGGAGGCCTCGTGCGCCCACGGTCACTTCTGGCTACTTATGTTCGCTCAGCGCCTCTACGCCGGGAAGCACCGCGCCCTCCAAAAATTCCAGGCTCGCCCCGCCACCCGTGCTCATGAATGTGACCTGAGTTCCTAGCCCGGCCTGATTCAAAGCTTTCACGCTATCTCCGCCTCCAATGATGCTTTTGGCCCCTCCTTTTTGAGTGGCCTCAACCACCGCTTTAGCCACCGCGTTGGTACCTTCGGCAAAGCGACTGTCTTCAAACATCCCCATCGGGCCATTCCAGAGGATGGTCTTGGCAGAGCGGATGACTTCGGCATAGCGCTTGGCGGTGGCAGGGCCGATATCGAAGCCTTCAGCATCCGCTGGAATGTCTAGAGAATCGTTGAGGCGCGCGTTTTGCAGGTCAAACACAGGACGCCCCTTCTTGTTGACCTTGCCACTGTCGACTGGCGTGGCGATGACGTTATCGCTGGGAAGCAGGAAGCGCACTCCGCGCTCGGCGGCCTTGGCGAGGGCGCGGGCGGCCACATGGCAGGCGTCGGGCTCGACCAAGGATTTACCAGTCGTGTAGCCCTGCACCAATCGGAAGGTATAGGCCATCGCGCCACCCACGAGGAGGGTATCGGCTTTCTCAAGCAAGCGGTCGATGACTGGAATCTTATCGGAAACCTTGGCACCACCCAAAATGACCACGAACGGCCGAGCCGGTTTGTCCAACTCCTCGCCCAAAAACTTCAACTCCCGCTCCATGAGGAGGCCGGCAGCGCACTGCCCGCCTCGCTTGGCGATGACCCGGGCGATCCCTTCGGTAGAGGCATGCGCGCGATGCGCAGCGCCGAAGGCGTCGTTGACGTAGAGGTCTGCCAATCGGGCTAGCTTTTCCGAAAACGCAGGGTCGTTCTTTTCTTCCTCCGCGTGATAGCGGGTATTTTCGAGCAGAAGAATGTCTCCGTCCTTCAGCGCGCCGACGGTCTTCTCCACCGACTCTCCGATACAATCCTCAACGAAAGCCACCGGGCGTCCGGTAAGGTCGGCCAGCTTCGCGGCCACCGGACGGAGCGACATGGAAGGCTCACGCTTGCCCTCCGGGCGACCCAGGTGAGCCGCGAGAATGATCCTTGCGCCGCCCTGCACCAGAAGGTCCAAGGTCGGAAGGGTTTCCTTAATGCGGGTGAGATCGTTGATCACCATCTGACCGTCTTTTTCGGCCATCGGCACATTATAGTCCACCCGGACAAACACCCGTTTGCCCCGCAGATTCAGATCGCGTACTGTCAGTTTAGCCATAGAAAAGCAGTCGCGGAGGATATCTGAGGACCGGGACGAGTCAAAAAGAAAACCTCGTCACAATTCCGAGCTTGGACTGCGACCGAGCGGATCGACCTGAAACCCACCCTCCCGGAGTCCATGGAGCTTATAGATCAGGCTGCGTCGGCTGATGCCGAGGGCTTTGGCAGTTTCGGTGCGATTGTAGTGAAATTTGTGCAAAGCCTCCAAGATGGCTTGCTGCTCCAGGTCCTGAAGCCGCGCGTTGGGGACCGCCGTCTCCGGTATCATTCCCCCTGCGGGCTTCTCGCGAACGCGTGCTGGAAGATGCTCGAGCAGGATCAATTCCCCACCCGATAGCAACGCAGCCCGCTCCATGGCGTTGCGAAGCTCACGCACATTTCCCGGCCAGGAATAGTGCTCAAGGCACTCCACCACCGACGGGGAAAGCCGCGCCCGACCTTGGGTGAACTGCTCGAGGAAGTGGGAGGCCAAAGGAAGTATGTCCTCTCGGCGCTCCCGGAGCGGCGGGATATTCAGTTCAACCACGTTCAGCCGATAAAAAAGATCCTCCCGGAACCGCCCTTTCTTGACCTCGTCCTCCAAGTTCCGATTGGTGGCCGCGAGAACACGAACATTCGTCCTGACATCCACGTTCGATCCCACCCGTTGGAATTGGCCGTCCTGGGTCACTCGGAGAAGCTTCGCCTGCAGAGCGGGTGCCATTTCCGCCACTTCATCCAGAAAAATAGTTCCTCCGCTGGCGGCCTCGAATCGACCCACCCGATGCGATGAGGCACCGGTAAAGGCACCGCGCTCATGACCAAAGAGCTCGCTCTCGAGCAGATTCTCAGGGATCGCCGCACAGTTTACCTTCACCAAAGGTCCGGCTGAACGGGGGCTCCATTGATGAACCAGGTCCGCGAGAACCTCCTTCCCCACCCCACTCTCGCCGGTGATCAAAATGCGGCTGTCGGAGTCGGCGATGAGCGATGCTTCGCGAAACAAAGATTGCATCAATGGGCTCTGCGCAACAACGCTGCCAGGAAGTTGCCGCTCATCTCCGAGTCGCAGCGGCCCTCCCTGCTTGATCCCGACGGCTTTCTGAACAGAGGCCAGAAGCTCATCAAGATCAATGGGCTTGCTGAGATAGTTCAGAGCGCCATCCCGCATCGCGCTCACCGCTTCGCGAATATCTGCGTAGGCCGTGACTAAAAGAATCGGCAGAGCCGCATGCTCCTGACGCGCGCGGCGCAGGGTTTCCAATCCCGAGATGCCCGGCATCCTCACATCGGAAATCATCAATGCTACGGGATGAGTCTTCAGGATGCCGAGCGCCTCCTCGCCGGAGGAGGCGACGGTGGTGCGGAACCCCTGGGATTTTAGAAAGGAGTTAAGAAGGCTGCGCTGGCCGGGATCGTCATCTACAATGAGGATCTCGACAGAGCTGACTCCAGACGGACTTGCTTTCGGCGGCATAGAACTTACGCCGTGGCAGAAATCTTCACATGGCTGATCCGGAAGACCGCGCCTCTCGGCTCGTTCGCAAGACACTCAATATCCCATCCGTGAGCAAGGACAATCTGGTGGACCACCGCCAATCCAAGTCCCGTGCCATCGGATCGTGTGGTGAAATAGGGGCGGAAAATCTCCTCCCGATCCGTCTCCGATACGCCCGGACCCGTGTCCTGAATCTCTAGATAGGCTTCGCCCGGTTCGGAGACACCGCTCAGAATTTTGATCTCCCTTCCCTGTTCCACTGCTTGAATCGCATTGATCACTAGGTTGAAGAGCGCCTGGCGCAGCATCTGTTCGTCGGCCTCGATCCTCAAGCCGGACTTGCGAAGCGTGAAGCAGACCGCCTTTTCTTCGAAGTCACCCCCCAAAGCGCGCACCACCTCCTCCACCGCGCCGTCCACACTCACTGAAGTCAGTTTCACCTCGCGTGGCTTGGAGTAATTGATGAACTGGTTGAGCTGGGCAGTCACTCGATCCACCTCACTCGTGATCTCGAGAGATTTCCGCCTCACCTCAGGAGACGCGTCCTCTTGTTTTGAAATCATCTGCGCCAGTCCGCGAACGATGTTCAGCGGATTTCGCGTCTCGTGCGCCAGCCCGGCCGCCGCGATATTCATCTCCTTGAGGTGATTGTTCAACTCGCTGGTACGGAGCAATCGCATCTGCAGGTCGGAAGTCTTAGCCACCGTCCTCCAAGCCAACGCAACACCGCCAGCCGCCAGTCCACCAAAGATCCCGATGAACGCTCGCAGCCAAAAGTCGCGCTGACAGAGGAGCTCGGCCGATTGGGTGGAAAGCACCACCACAAAACTATGCAGTCCCTGCTTGGTAATCATGGATCGATAGTCCTCTTCACTCATCCACGGAGGCCTGCCAAACGGACCTCGCCCCGGATCACGCGGTGGACCATTGGTCCCTTCATGCGGTGTCGGCGGGTGTCGCTCACCTGTGACGTTCGTCGAGCCTGGCGGAGGAAATCCCCAGGGATAACGAGGTCGGTTATTTGCATCGCTGTTCGTCATCCCACCTGTGTCCCGCTTTGGCATCACGATGATCGGAGGAGACGGCTGGCCTTCGGAAGGGGAGCTGGTCCCCAGATCCATCAGGTTCACCAAGGTCACACTGCGCTCCTCCCAAACTTCCCCGAGCTTCGCGAGCGCCTTGGAATCCAGATCGAGCGGAGCGCCCGCAGAGGCCACCACTTCGGACGCCACGTTCAGCAGGGAAATCGATTTCACATCGTCGTGTCGAACCAGCAAGCGGAGCGCCGGCTCTAACCTCTCCTGCGAAACGATGCTGCCAAACCTCCGCTGCGACCGGATCACCAGCCCGAGCGTGGTGGTGATGTCACGACCGCGGCCCACCAAGGCCGCACGTGCCGCCGCCTTCACGCGATAATGCTCCATCACCTGCCAGCCCATCACTGCGAGCCAAGCGGCGATTAGCAATCCGTAGACGAGTGAATGGCGTCGTTTCATTGCGTTCTATCCCGAGTCAAAGTCGCTCTCGCTCGGGACGTACCCAGCCTCTTACCGGCGTTCCTTGGGTCGGGTGGCTCCCTTGTCGCTCGGCTGCCCGGAGGTTACGGGTGCAGCGGCAGGTTTTGTCGGAAGCGTATCAATGTATCGATTGAGTTCCTCCTCGGGAAACGCCTTGGGAGAAAGAGAGGTGGCGCTGCGTTCATTGGCCGACATGCGAGCAAGCTGGGAAGGTTCACGCACGATATGAGGGGTTAGAAAAATCATCAGCTCGGTCTTGGCATTCGACTTGATCTTTCGTTTGAACGCCATTCCCAGCAGAGGAATGTCACCCAAAAACGGCACCTTGCTCTCTGTCTCGATTTTATTGTTCTGCATCAAGCCGCCAATCACGACGGTTTGAGCGTCAGGAGTTACCACCACCGTGTCCGCCGCACGTTTCGCGATGATCGGCGCACTGACATCTTTGGAGATGGGAACGGTCTTGTCGGTTAGGGAGGAGATTTCGGGAGCGACAATCATCTCCACCAGCCCATCGGAGGTGATGAACGGGGTGACACGAAGGATGATACCGATGTCCTGATATTGGACCGTGTTGATGGCACCGCCGAGAGTGTCGTAACGAAC
>JAYTTC010000229.1:0-7619 GCA_043745255.1 Verrucomicrobiales bacterium | reverse complement strand
GCATCGCCACCGAGTTGAACCTCGATTTCACCCTGGTGGCCAGCGGACAGGAATGGCGTCGCCCCGATCTCATGAAGGCCATCGGAGGAACCTTTATCGTTCCGGTGGCATTCCCATCCCCTCCGAAGTTCGCCAACGACGAGGACTGGCAACAGATCTCACTCGATCAGCTGCGGGCTTGGGACTGGTCGGCCGAAAACCCCGCTCTGCTGCGACAGAATGGAATCGAAATAGCGCTGACGACCCATGGGTTGGGAGACCGTGGCGACTTCCGAAAAAACCTCCGTCGCGCTCTCGACCGAGGTCTTTCCGAAGACGATGCCCTGGCGGCGCTGACCACCATTCCGGCGCGGCACTGCAATCTATCGGATCAACTCGGCTCGATCGCAGTCGGCAAGCTAGCCAACCTGGTCATCGTCGATGGAACCAGCTACTTCACTCCCGATTCCCGCGTCCGAGAGGTTTGGATCGAGGGTCGTCCCTATCCCGCCAAAGGTGAACCGCCAGCGATCGTATCCAAGGACACAGAGAAGAAAGCGACCGCTAAGACGGACAAGCTGCGCGACATCGACAAACAGCGAATCGCCCGCTCTCCGCTTGCCGGCCGTGGGGTTCTCGCCGATCCCTCAGCCGTCCTGTTGGAAGGCGTCACGATTTGGACCTGCGGGCCTGCGGGGAAGATCGAAAACGGATCACTGCTGGTGGCCAATGGAAAGGTTCAGTATGTGGGACGCGAGCCAGTGGATGTCTCAAAAATAGAGGGGAAGCCGACCCGCATTAGCGGAGTAGGGCTGCATATCACCCCGGGGCTGATCGATGCCCACAACCACAGCATGATCATGGGCGGAGTGAACGAGAACACTCTCCCTTCGACGGCGATGGTCCGAATCGGAGATGTGATCAATTCGGAAGCTTCAACGATCTATCAGCAGCTCGCGGGAGGCCTCACGGTGGCCAATGAGTTGCATGGCTCGGCGAACCCGATCGGCGGTCAAAACTCGATCATCAAGCTGCGAGACGCCGCCACACCTGAAGGCCTGAAGCTGGAGAGCGCCCCTCTGGGCATCAAGTTCGCATTGGGCGAAAATGTGAAGCAATCCAACTGGGGAGAGAAGAACATCACCCGCTTTCCCCAAACCCGCATGGGCGTTCGAGCCTTTTACGCCAATCGATTCACTGCAGCGCGTCAATACCTCGAAGAATGGGCAAAATTCAAAACGACGGGCGGCCTGCCGCCGCGTCGCGATCTGGAGCTGGAAACGCTCGGTGAAATTCTGGAGGGCAAGCGATGGATCCACTGTCATTCCTATCGACAGGACGAGATCGTCGCTTTCCTGCGACTGATGGAAGACTTCGGTATCCGTGTTGGAACGCTCCAACACGTGCTGGAAGGCTATAAGGTGGCGGATGAGATCGCGCGACACGGCGCGGGAGGATCGTGCTTTTCTGATTGGTGGGCTTACAAATTCGAAGTCTACGATGCGATTCCCTATGCGGGCAGCCTCATGCACCAGCGTGGCGTGTTGGTTTCCTTCAATTCAGATTCCTCGGACCTAGCGCGCCGGCTCAATCTAGAGGCTGCGAAAGCGGTGAAGTATGGCGGCACGTCGGAGGAAGATGCGTTGAAATTCGTCACCCTCAACCCCGCGAAACAGTTACGAATAGAGTCCAGGGTCGGATCGCTTGAGAGTGGGAAGGACGGCGATTTCGTACTCTGGTCCAAATCCCCGCTGGACTCGACCTCGCACTGCCTCCAGACGTGGATCGAGGGCAAAAAATATTTCGATCGCGAGCTGGACACCCAGCGCACTAGCGCGCTGGCCGCCGAACGGTCGAGCCTGATCGAGAAGGCCAAGAAAATTGCCAACAGCAGCGACGCACCGATTCCGTCCGAAGCCGCGCGCGCCGCATTCTTCCGACAGGCGCTCGAATCCGCTCGTCATCTCGATGTATTGCACTGCCAGGACTGCCAACTTCCCCGTTCCGCGCCATGATCCCAACATTCCTATTTCTCACGGAACTGAGTCGACGCCTCAGTCATGCCGCGCTGATCACTTTCACAGCTCTGGTCTGCACCTCGCACGCTTTCGCTGAGTCCCTACTGCTCACCGGCGCGACGCTTCATCCCATCACCGGACCCACCCTCCGCAACGGTCAGCTCTGGATTCGGGACGGTAAGATCGCCGGACTTGGCGAGAAGGTTGAAGCAGTCGGTGCTCGTGTGGTGGATGTGGCGGGTGCCCATATTTATCCGGGACTGATTGCCGCGAGCACGTTGCTCGGGCTTACCGAGATCGCCGCCGTTCGCGCGACTCGCGACACCACGGAAGTGGGTCAGTTCACACCTGATGTCCAATCTTGGATCGCGGTAAATCCGGATTCCGAGCTGATTCCGGTCGCTCGCGCGAACGGAATCACTCACATCGTACCCTCGCCGCAGGGCGGCATGGTCAGCGGGCAGTCAGGATTGGTGGCCCTGAGTGGCTGGACCACCGAGCAGATGGCGGTGATCAAGCCGCTCGCACTCCACGTCGATTGGCCAGAAATGCAGCTGGACCTCACGCCTCGAGATCAGGCGAAGGACAAGACCAAGTGGAAATCCGCCGAGGAATTGGCCAAGGAACGCAAGCGGCCCCTTGCTGAGCTCGAAACCTTCTTTCAGGAAGCCAGGGCGTATCATCACGCCAGACAAGCCACTCCCTCCACACCGCTCAACCCGCCCTGGGAGGCGATGGCTCCGTTTCTCAAAGCCGAACTCCCCGTGCTGGTACACGCGGACGATTTTCGACAAATCAAGGCAGCCGTCGCTTGGGCGAAGACGAACCAGCTGCGGCTGGTGATCACGGGAGGACGCGACGCCGCGCAAGCCGCCACGCTCCTGGCGAGCAATCATGTGGCGGTGATTTTTGAACATGTGTTCGATCGAGGGCTCCGAGACCACGAGCCCTATGACTTGATGTATAAAACTGCCAGCCTGCTTCAAAAGGAAGGTGTGCTGGTAGCTCTAAGCGCCGGCACTGCCGACATGGCTGAGGCCGAAATCCGCAACCTCCCCTACCATGCTGCACAATCCATCGCCTACGGCCTGCCGATGGAAGAAGGGTTGAAGATGATCACACTCAACCCAGCCACGATCCTGGGCGTCGCCGATCGACTCGGATCCTTGGAGGTCGGCAAGGAAGCCACGATCATCGTCACTACCGGGGATCTGCTCGACATTCGATCCAACGTGAGGGAGATGTGGATTGGCGGACAGTCCGTGGCGCTGGAAACCCGACACACCCGGCTGTATGAGAAGTACCGGAATCGCCCGAGAGGGAACTAGCAGATAATCCTATGAAGACCACTTCTTCGGCGCAGGGAAGCGCCTGGTTGAGGCTTGTGTTGAAGCTCAAGTTCCTGTCGGTATTCGTCCTTCTGGGTCTCGCATTCACTTCGCCCTCTCGCGCCGCCGTCTTGGTGGCCAACCCATCGATCGGCGTTCGTTTAGCGAGCGGGTTTCAAATTACCCAGTTTGCGAACGAGACTCTGGCCGACGATATCTATGCGATGACACTCGACCCGCGGGGTCGGGTGGTCGTCACCGGACCGGGTTACATCCGCACTTTGATCGACAGCGACGGGGACGGAGTTGCGGACACTCAGAAACTGTTCGCGGTTTCCAAAACCGGAGGTATGGGTCTCTGTTTCGACGGACCCTATCTCTATTTCGTGGGCGATGGCGGGCTGTGGCGATATGTGGATCAAGATGGTGATGGAGTCGCGGATGGTCCGCCGATCAGTATCATGCCGATCAAATTCGCGGAACATGGAGGCCACGCCATTCGGCAAGGGCCTGACGGTTCCTGGTTTCTCATGGCTGGAAATGACGCGGATATCCATCCCGGTCTGATCACCAATCCGCGCACTCCTGTTCGGGCACCCGAGGCAGGCATGCTGCTGCGTTTTCCCGCGGACTTCGGCAATTCGTCGGTCTACGCCCACGGCTTCAGGAACGCCTACGATTTTGACTTTGGGGCCTTAGGCGATCTCTTCACCTACGATAGCGACGTAGAGCGCGACTACCTCCTGCCGTGGTACACACCCACTCGACTGTCACACATCGGCTACTCGGGGCATCACGGCTGGCGACTTCCCGGGTTTATGCGGAGTTTCAACCGTCCGAGCTATTCTCCAGGCACCACGCCCATTCTTCAGTCCATGGGCCGAGGGTCTCCCACGGGAGTGGTCTGCTACCGCCATGGGCAATTTCCTCCGCGCTATCACAACGGATTATTTCTCCTGGACTGGACTTTCGGCCGCGTGCTGTTCGCCAATGTTGAGCCCTCAGAATCCTCCTTTCGCTGCGAGAGCGAGATCTTCCTCGATCCGATCGGCACGGCGGGCTTCGCACCCACCGATGCGGTGGTGACGCCGGATGGATCACTTCTGGTATCGATTGGAGGAAGGAGAACCCGGGGTGCGGTTTACCGCATCCAGTACACGGCGGAGCTCTCCCGATCCGTTCTCGCCAGCAACTGGGTTCAGCTCGCCGCGACGGAGGTCGATGCTGTACTGCGGGCACCACAACCGCTCGACGCTTGGAGCAGGGCCTTTTGGAAACCTCTGGCCCAGCGACTGGGCAGCCGTCCCTTCGACCTGGCCGCGGGCTCGGAAAATCTGCCTGACGGCCCTCGGATCCGAGCCATCGAAATCCTTACCGAGCTTCACGGAGGCATGCCCACGGGTGTGGCCAACAGCGCATCGCGATCAGTCTCTCCATTCGTGCGCGCGCGGACCGCGTGGTCGCTCGGGCGACTTCCATGCGTGGGGTTCAGTCCCTTGCTGGGACGTCTCGCTCAGGACGTCAGCCCCTACGTCCGGCGTTGCGCTCTCGAAGCACTCTCAGAGCAAGTTGAGCTCGCCGAGGCCGCGATTGTGAGCCAGGCCGCGGTGGCGAACGCAGGTCACTCGGACAAGCGACTGCAGCAGCTCTCGGCTCGGTTGGCCGGATTCCTGCCCTTGACCAACTGGCATGGCTAGTTCCAGTCACTAGCCCGCTCGACCCCACAGGCAAGGCTCACCTGCGCCTTGGCAGTCGCATGGCGATACCCCACCAACGGCGTGCAGCCGGGAGTGATCGACCTTGCGCTCGGCGCATTGAAACTCACGGCCGCGCCGTCCGAACAACTCGAGGCGCTCGGTTTGATCACGATGGGCTTAGGGGATTGGCAGATTGTTTCACCTTCGGTAGAGCTCTACTCCGCCTATGAATCGGTGGGTTCTCTGGAGAACACTCATCCTCTCTCCCGTCAGATTCGGGAAGCCATTCGACCTCTGCTCCTCTCGCATGACCCCACCTTGAGACTAGAGACCGCTCGCATTTTGGGAATGCTGCGGGACCCGGAGCCCAGCCTCGCGGGAACGCTGCTAAGCCAGATCACGATGAATTCTCTGGCCTCGGACGATTTTCATTTTCTTAGCGTGCTCTCGCGCCTGCGCTCCTCCGGCAGCCAGACGAATCAAAACGACCGCATTGCCGCGGCGTTGCTCGGCATCAATCGCAAACTCGGAAACGGAGGCATGCGACCCAAGCAAAACTGGAGCGACCGGTTCCGGGAGCTCGCCGAACAACTGATCCAGCGCTCCCCCGCCCTGCCCGAGGCGATACTTAAACTGCCGGGGTTTGCCTCCGAGGCCAATCTGGGCCTCAGCGATGCCTTCGATTTTCACTACCGACAGCAAGCCGCGCGGATATTTCTGAAACTTGCGGCCCAGGATCGCAATCTTCGCGGATCGGCTCCCTTGATCCGTCTGCTGGGGCTGCTCCCGAGTCCGGAGACGAGATCCGTATTTCGCGCGCAATGGCAGCGAATCGAGCTCCGGGACGAACTCGTGCTTGTCCTGGCACCCGCCCCCCAGGCGGAGGATCGAGACAAGTTCGTCAGCGGGCTCGCCTCCATTCAGCCCGAAGTTGTAAACGCCAGCATCACCGCGTTGATCCGTTTGCCCCGGGACGGCGCACCTGCCTCCCTCGATGTGTCGCTGCGCCTGCTGCAACGGGCCCTACGCGACAAGAAACCCACCATCAGGGCAGCCCAAGTGGTGGGATTGATCAACCATCTCACCGGACAATCCTTTCAAGCCCCCGACCCGGAGGCGGATCTCGCAACCGGTCGCCGCCTCTGTCAGCCGCTGTTCGATTGGTGCTCGGCGCGGTATCCCGTGGTGGCCGCCGGAGTGGGACGTGAGGCGGAGAGCGCGGCGACGTTCGAGAAAGCGTTGCAGTCTACCCGATGGGACAAGGGAAATCCGGTGCAAGGGGCGCAGCTCTACCAAGTACGCGGCTGTGGAGCCTGTCACGGAGGGGGTGCGAATATCGCCCCAGATCTCCTCGGCGTCACTCGGCGTTGGTCGCCGCGTGATCTATTTTTGCAGATCAAGTATCCCAGCAAGGAAGTCGCCGAGCAGTACCGAGCGACCTCGATCCAAACGCGACAGGGAGCCAGCTACCTCGGCCTCGTTTCGTTCTATTCAGCGGACGGCGTGATCCTTCGTACCGCCGACGGGAGAACAGTGCGGGTGGCTCAGGAAGACATCGCCTCCCAGCGAGCGAGTACGGATTCCATCATGCCCGAAGGCTTACTCGAAGGTCTTCGACCCGCCGATCTGGCCGATTTCTACGCCTATCTCAGGACCCTGGATCAACCCCGCGCGCCATAACGCCGTCGCGGCCTCTTGGGCGTAAGCCCGGTCTGGCATGGGCTCGGGTATAAGCTACCGCTCCTGGAGTCCCTACGCCTGCGACAATTAGTCTCGCTGAGCCCCTTGATTTGGCATCTGACCGAAGTTACCTTCCTGCGGCCCTCAGCAGGTTCTGTCTTTGAAACCGCTTTGGCGTGACGCTTCCTCGCCGATACTGTCTATGGCTGGTAGGTCACTCTGCCGGAATTATTAAATGCAATGATGTATCGCTGCCTTTCGCTCGACATGCGCCTTAGTATCCAGGGCTCCCGCGTTAGCAGCGCGGTATTCGCTTATATCCTTTGGTTTATCACTCTGATTGGCGCCCCCTCGGCTTGGGCGGCGGCTGCGGCCAATGATAGCTTCTACAGCTCCAAGCTAATCACGGGAGGGAGTGGAACAGTAACCGGCAACAACACGGATGCGACCCAGGAGGTCGATGAGCCAGCCCATGCGGGCAATCCGGGCGGGGCCTCGCTCTGGTATACGTGGCACTGCAGCTCGGGCGGCACCTTGGACCTTAGGGTGACCGACGCCACCTTCGGTTACGCGCTCGCCGTCTATGTGGGAAAAACTCTCGAGACCTTGACTCCAATCGCGAGTGCGCCGAACAGCTCGGTAAGTTTCGACCTCTCTCCCGGAACGGTGTACCGGATCGCCGTCGATGGCCTCGACGCCGCGAAAGGAAGTTTCAGCCTCCGTTGGAAACAGACTTTTGGCCCGTCCGGTGGGCCGGATCTGGTCTCACCCGAGCGTCTCATCAATATCAAAGTGGTGGAGGAAAACTTCTCCGGCTCGGATTGCGAAGTGGAGGAACGCTGCCTGGTCGCGGGCAAGCGGCGATTGCTGCGATTCGACATGCATACGCACAATCTAGGAAACGAGGATCTTGTCTT
>JAYTTC010000228.1:0-7651 GCA_043745255.1 Verrucomicrobiales bacterium | reverse complement strand
GGTCGCATCGATCATCAGGTGAAGATCCGAGGATTTCGCATCGAACTCGGTGAGATCGAGAGTGAGCTGCGACAGCAGCCTCAGGTGGAGGACGCCGTGGTCATCGCTCGCGAGGACGTGCCGGGGGACAAGCGCGTGGTTGCGTACGTGGTGCAGCGTGATCTGACCGTCTCAAAGACCGACGCCGCCTCAGAGGAGCAGCTACAGAAGGAACAGCTGACCCAGTGGGAAACGGTGTGGGAGGAGACCTATCGCCACACTTCGGACGCCCGGGAGGAGCAGTTCAACTTGGTAGGCTGGAACAGCAGTTTCACGGGACAATCAATCCCCTCCGATGAGATGCGGGACTGGGTGGACAGCACGGTTCAACGGATCCTAGAGCTGAAACCACGTCGCGTCCTTGAAGTGGGATGCGGCACGGGTCTGCTCTTGTTTCGCATCGCTCCGTCGGTCGAGCAGTTCACCGGCGTTGATATTTCCGGAAACGTGATTGCGGCACTGCAGCGCTTCGTCGATAGACCCGAACACCGGCTGTCAAACGTGCGGCTTCAGCAAGGTCGAGCCGATGATCTTTTATCGTGGGTGAAAGAGGGTGAGTTCGATCTGGTGGTGATCAACTCGGTGACCCAGTATTTTCCCGGCGCCAAGTATCTTCAGCAAGTTCTCGAAGGGGCGTGCAAAGCGGTACGGGCCGGAGGCGCTATCTTCCTCGGTGATTTGCGCAGCGCTCGGCACCTCGAAGCGTTTCATGCCGCGGTGCAGCTTTACCAAGCGCCCACGGAGCTCTCGGTCGCGGATCTGCGACAGCGCATCCATCAGTTTCTGTTGCGCGAACAAGAGCTCGCGGTAGATCCGGCATTCTTCATTGGGCTGAGGCGCGAGATTGCGGGGATTGCGGGTGTGGAGGTGCAGCTTAAAGCGGGTCGGGCGGACAATGAGCTGACGCGGTTCCGATACGATGTGGTGTTACGGATAGGGGAGAGAACCGTTTCGGCTGGCGCGGCAACCGCTCTGCAGGATTGGACCCGGCAGCGTCCGGATCTGGCAGCCATTCGTCGCAGGCTTGAATCAGATCATCCCATCGTGCTGGGTTTCAGTCGGGTCCCGAATCGCCGTCTTTATTCTGAGGCGAAGCTGTTGGAATGGCTTTCCAGTGGCGATGCAGCCGCCAACGCGGGGGCGTTGCGCGATGGACTCGCGACCGAGCTGCGGACGGCGTTTGATCCCGAAGAGTTTTTCCAACTCGGACGTGATTTGGGATATCGCGTGCAGGTGCGTTGGAGTGCTCTGGGATCGCTGGGTGAATGCGACGTCTTATTTTGTCGCGGCGACGAGGGGATTGCTCGCTCTTACTTTAGCTTCCCTCCTGAGGCGGGCGTGCCGAAACCGCTGTCTGCTCACGCGAATCAGCCGCTCCAGGGCGTATTTGCCCGTCGTTTGGTGCCGATGCTGAAGAGCGCTCTCGAGCGCAAGCTGCCGGATTACATGGTGCCCTCCGCCTTCGTGTTGTTGGAATCGATTCCGCGAACGCTGAACGGGAAGTTGAATCGCAAAGCTCTCCCGCCTCCCGATCGAGCCCGATCCGATGAAGCTCGCGATTTTCAGGCCCCGCGAAACGAGTTGGAGGAAGCATTAGCGAGACTCTGGTCGGAGTTGCTCGGCTTCGAGCGAGTCGGGGTCACTGACAATTTCTTCGACCTGGGCGGGCACTCGCTCCTCGTCACGCAGCTCGTGTCCCGTTTGCGCATTGAGCTCCAGGTGGAACTTCCTCTGCGGATTCTGTTCGAGGCTCCCACCGTGGAAACCCTAGCCAAGCGAATTGAGACGCTTCGAAAGGGTGACAAAGATGGAGCGATCCCAGCGACTATAACCGCCAACGTTCCTGCGCTGGTTCCGGTGTCACGCGATCAACATCTCGCTCTATCGTTCGCGCAGCAGCGTCTCTGGTTTCTCGCCCAGTACGAGCCCGAGAGCTACACCTACAACATTTCCCCCCGCTTTCGCATTCAGGGAGACCTGGATCCAGGCGCATTGGAAAAAGCGCTCATCGAGATTCAGCGTCGCCACGAATCCCTGCGCACGGCGTTCACCACGCTGGCCGGGACTCCCTTCCAGCGAATTGCGTCCGAGCCCTCGCTGAAGTTGGCGCGGATTGATCTGCGCGAGCATGCGGTCGAGGATCGCTTGGGATTGGCTGAAGAGTTGGGCGACGCAGAGCGACGGAAGCCGTTCGATCTCACTCAAGGTAGCTGTTTTAGGGGGACCTTGATCCGAGTTGCCGAGGGCGATTGGCATCTCCTGCTCACGCTCCATCACGCGATGTGTGATGGCTGGTCGATGGGCGTTCTGGTTCACGAACTGTCCGAGCTTTACCGCGAGGCGCGAGGAGGCTCACCGGCGCAGTTGCCCCGACTATGGGTTCAGTATCCCGACTTTGCCGCATGGCAGCGCGATTGGATGCGTGACACGGTGCTGGAACGTCAGCTGCGCTACTGGAAGGAACGTCTTACTGGAGCCCCGCCCTTTCTGCAGCTACCGACCGATCGACCCCGTCCCACCTTGCAGACGTTCAAGGGAAGAAACTTCGAGGTGAAGCTTTCTCGACGGCTGCTGGACGATCTCAAGTCCCTCTGTCAACGCGAGGACGCAACGCTGTTCATGGCGACATTCGCAGTCTTCAACGTAATCCTACAGCGCTACACCGGGGTGGATGATTTGTGTGTGGGTACCCCGATTGCGAATCGGAATCGAAAAGAGATCGAGAACCTCATCGGGTTCTTCGTGAACACCCTGGTGCTTCGCGTCGACTTAGGGGGCAACCCTACTTTCCATGACTTGTTACGACGGGTCCGCGACGTCGCGCTGGGTGCTTACGAACATCAGGATCTCCCCTTGGAGAAGCTGGTCGAGGAATTGCAGCCTGAGCGAAATCTTGGGTATGGCCCGCTGGTGCAAGTTTTGTTCGTCTTCCAGAATGCGCCGCTGAGCCCCTTGAAGCTCACGGGTTGCGAACCGAGCCCACTGGAATACCCTGGCTCCACCTCGAAGTTTGATCTGACCCTTTTTCTTGAGGAACAGCCAGACGGCCTGCTTGCCACGCTGGAGTACAACGTGGACCTATTCGATGAGACCACCATGGGCCGAATGATGGGACATTTCCAAACGCTCCTCGCTTCTGCTGTCTCTCGTCCGCAGGCCCATTTGCAGGAGCTGAAGATGCTGGGAGAACGGGAGCGACTCCAGGTGATCACGGAGTGGAACCGCACGGCGGCTGCCTATCCCGAAACGGCCTGTGCACAGCAGTTATTTGAGAATCAGGTGGCGCGAACTCCGGATGCGGTTGCGGTGCTGCTCGGCTCGGAGCGGTTGAGCTATCACGAGCTCAACGAACGGGCCAACCAGCTCGGTCACTTCTTGCAGGATCTCGGCGTTGGACCTGATTCCCGAGTGGTCATTTCGGCGGAGCGCTCGATTGAGATGGTGATAGCGGTCCTGGGCGTGCTGAAAGCGGGTGGCTGCTACGTTCCATTGGATCCCCATTATCCCGCCGAGCGCCTTGCCATGATGGTGGAAGAGGCCAAGCCCACGGTGATCCTGACTCAGGAGCGCTTCAGAGAGAGTTTCTCGGGTGCCACGGCCAAGGTCATCAGCCTTGATTCCTGGAAGAGCGATCACTCGGTGAGCAATCCGCCGCCCGCACAACGCAACCCGGATCGACTTGCCTATGTGATTTTCACCTCCGGTTCGACTGGCCGTCCCAAGGGAGTGGCGATGCCTCATCGTCCGTTGGTGAACCTGATCGCGTGGCAGTTGAGGCAGTCAGGAACCGGATTGGGCGATCGCACGCTTCAGTTTGCGTCACTCAGCTTTGATGTTCATTTCCAGGAATTATTTTCGACTTGGGCAAGCGGCGGCACGTTGGTGCTGATTCCGGAGGAGCTTCGTCGCGACCCGGTGGGCTTGCTGGACTTATTGTCGGCTCAGCGAGTGCATCGACTCTTCCTTCCCTATGTCGCGTTGCAGCAGTTGGCCGATGTCGCGGCCGAGCAACCACGCTCACGTTGGGAGCTTAGGGAGGTGAACACCGCGGGTGAGGCCTTGTTGATCACTCCCAATCTCCGATCCTGGTTTGGTCGTCTCCCGGGTTGTTTTCTCGAGAACCAATACGGTCCTTCCGAGACTCATGTCGTGACCGCTCATCGGCTCGCAGGGGATCCACTTGCCTGGCCAGCGCTCCCGCCGATCGGCAAGCCGATCTCCAATGCCCGGGTCTATGTCTTGGATGCAAGCGGACAGCCGGTCCCTATCGGAGTGCCGGGCGAGTTGTATCTGGGCGGCATCAGCCTGGCGCGTGGATATCTTGATCGTCCAGAGCTCACCGCAGAGCGCTTTCTCGTTGATCCTTTCAATGAAGGCGGTCGGATGTATCGCTCGGGAGATCTGGTGCGACTGCACTCGGAGGGCTCGCTCGAATTTCTCGGTCGAATCGATCAACAGATCAAAATCCGCGGCTTTCGAGTCGAGCCGGGAGAGGTGGAGAGCGCGCTGTCGCTGCATCCGGGAGTGAAGGAAGTGGTGGTCACGGTCCAGGAGCAGGGTGCCACCAAGCGATTGATCGGATACATCGTTCCTCAAGCGGCCGCCGCGCCGTCGTCGGGTGAATTGCGTGAGTTCCTCAGTGCACGCCTTCCCGAGTACATGGTCCCTTCGATCTTTGTGACTCTGGAAAAACTCCCTCTGACACCCAGTGGGAAAGTAAACCGGCGTGCCCTGCCTGCGCCGGAAGCGAGTCGCCCTGAAATTCAGGCAGCCTTCGTGGAACCCCAGGGCGGAATCGAGCAGATCATTGCCCGCGTTTGGTGCGAAGTCCTGCAGCTTCCCAGAGTCGGGGTGAATGATAATTTCTTCGATCTGGGGGGGCACTCGCTGCTGATTGTTGCTTTGCAGTCGCGTCTTAACGCCGCGCTCGCGCGGAGCATTCCGGTTGTGGATCTGTTCCGTCATCCCACCGTGAGTACTCTTGCGCGATCCCTGGGGAACGCCGCAGGAGAAGGAGTGGAGATGGACAAGATCCAGGACCGCGTTCGCCGCCAGAAGGAGATGCTTGCTAAACGTCGCCCTGGCAAACGTCCCTGAACCGACGAGGCTGGACTAGGAGGCGAGCGTCAGATCACTGGGGATCTGCGGAGGGTGAGTTCGCTCGATCCACTCATCCATTCAAGGGTGCAATCGACCCTACCGCGGAAGGAGGATGTGGTTGTTCGGCGCCGCGCCGCCTTGGGTTAGCAAGTTTTTAGAGGCCAGCTCTGTACTCGCTTGAACGATCTTTATCTCCAACATCCGTGAATTGACTTTTTCAACACTTCCATCTCCCGCCGCGATGTTACCTTTCGATCGGTGGATCTCCTTGGACCAGGCAATCTTGGTGTTGTCTCCCTTAAGCAGCAGCGCTGGAACTCCAGGCGAATCTGAAACGCTTCGGCAGTTGTCCGGCTCTGCACCGACGATGTTGCGGTCTCCTGACAGCAGAGTGACCGCGTACTCTTCAAACGCATCCAATCCCGTGAAGAAGCTGAGAGCTTTTCCTCGTCGATTCAGATTGGCAAACCCCTGCGGTCCGCTCGACCAGGTGGTGGACGTAAGAGTGTCGCGATCACTCGGACAAACAAGAATGTTAGGTGCCGAGAGTTCATTGGACGCAGCCATGTAGTTGCGCCAGCCATCGCCCGCTTTGATTCCGTAGGTGCCCCCTTCTCTCGCTGAGGTGTGCCACGGGTAGTGGCCCTCGTGATCGCTGGCGAACAGTTTGAAGCCAATAGCGACTTGCTTCAGATTGCTGATGCACTGGACGTCTTTTGCTTGTTGTTTCGCTTGGCTTAGCGCCGGAAGGAGCAAGGCCGCGAGAATAGCGATAATTGCGATCACTACCAAAAGTTCGATCAAGGTAAAACCCGGGCCCAAACGGCTGGTTTTCGTTGGTACGGCAAATCCAAGGTGCAGGCTGGGCGACCTTGTATCGCGATGTGATGTCATTGGTGGGGGCATGGCAGCGCTGTTGGAAATTTGTTTTCTAGGAAATTAGCATCACTCCTGGGTCTTCAGCGAGAGGGCAATACTCGATAAAACAACGAACCTGAGCCGGGTACGATCGTGTTTGTCCAATGGACTGTGGCGGTTTTGTTTTGCAAGAAAATGGAGGGACTGAGTGTTTGCCAAACGCCTCCATCCACTTTTGAAGTGCTTTGAAGCACGTAGGAAAGACCTGAGGATGCCTCAAACGAGATCACTAGCTTATGGTCAGGGTAAAGCGAAGCGATGACACTGTCCGGAGACGCAGCCCGCCCCGGACTCGGAGGGGCCGCTCGCCATTGGGCGGGGTCGTTTCCAAACCCATCGAGCCTGCGACGCTGAAGAGATGCGCCCTCGCCGTTCGCTGCAGCGGGCCATGGACTCGAATCGCTGTAGCCCACATGCTCCACCAGTACGGACGGCAAATAACCCGCATCAGGATGTGGCGGTTCCTGGAGGGTATCGGGTTTGTAGACATCGATAGTTCCCGCATACCCAAGGGATCCCTTCCATGGGCCTAGAATCGTTGCGTCGGACGGCAGATTATAGTTCCGACGAAACTGACTGAGTTCAGCAGAATCTGCAATCGGATCGAACCCCACCACCAGCAGCATTCCCCCACTCGGGACTGTCATATGCATGGGGAATTGAAAATCCACAGATCCCTTGATTCTCCAACTGTTCGTGATCGCCGACGGAATGACTGCGTAGGTCAGCGGATTGAAGAGATCCACCGGCGCTCCGGCGATATTCTGGAATTCGATGTATTGATCGAGGAGTAGTTTTCCGGTGCCAACGTCCTGAGAGTGATACATGATCTCAGAGATCACCATGGGGCCTACCAGAGGAGGGCTATTGGTCCGTCCGGTGCCCAGTTGGAAGTCAGCGACTCCGGCGGGAGCATCCACCCCGAAGGTAGTCGATGTCATCGCCACAAACTCCCGGTTGACGGAGGTGTCCAAGCGGCCGAAGGAAACGCCGTGGGCTGCTGCGCCAAAACTCACATGAGTCTGGATACCGGTGAGTGCTCCCGCTGAATCGGCAGCGGTGATGTAACAATGATCTCCGTGGGCTGAGTTGAAGGTGAAGTTTGGAAAACTTGGGTTCGAGTACTTGAACTGATACTCGTAGAGAACATGAAAAGAGTGCGGTGGGATTACCGTATTGGCAGGGATTCTGAAGCGCATCGGGTTGGATCTTTGATTGCTCATCCACCATCCGCCGATGTCCGCAGGAGCCTCGGAGGGATTATACAGCTCGACAGCGTCCTCAAAGGGAGGATCCGTGTGTGAAAGGAGCTCGTTGATGACCAGATTTGTCATCTCGCGGAAATTGGTAGCTCCTGGAGTCGAGTTGCCTGTCACGAAGGAAAAAACATTCGTTCCACCGTCAGGAAGAAATCCTTCTGAAACTCCGGCCTGCTGAGCTGCAAACTTCACCTTGTCCAAAACTTTCGTGCGATCTGGGCCATAGAGATAGATCGAGGCGCCCTTGGCAGCGAGTTTGAAGTCGAGCTGGTTTGCTGCGGGCTTCGCAAGGTTCGAGGCAAAGAACTGAACGAAGCCATCTGGTGCCATGAAAG
>JAYTTC010000227.1:0-7673 GCA_043745255.1 Verrucomicrobiales bacterium | reverse complement strand
GGCGGCCCTCTCACGCAGCGACCCATTCAGGCTTTCTACAAGGATCCAGATCTGACCCACCTCCAGTCACCGTCGGCCATAGACCCTAGTGATCCCGTTTGAGAAGGTAGGTCGCGAGCGCCTCCAAAGCGGTGGCCTTTCCACGAAGAACCTTCAGGGCAGCGAAGGCCCGTCCTGTGAGACGTGCCGCTTCCCGTCGGGAGGCCTCCAGTCCGAGCAGCGAGGGATAGGTCGCTTTCTGCGCGGCGGTGTCCTTCCCAGCGGTCTTGCCCAGTTTTTCGGAGGTTTGGGTGACATCCAGAATATCGTCGATGATCTGGAACGCCAGACCGACGTGGTAACCGAAATCTGTCAAACCCTTCAGTTGCGCGGCAGTGCAATTGGCGCTCATAGCGCCCAATCGAACCGCACAGCAGAGCAAGGCCGAGGTTTTGCGTTCGTGAATGTAGCGGAGCTCGGAGATCGGAAGCGTTTTCCCCTCACCCTCCAGGTCGGCGACCTGACCGGCGATCAGCTGCAAGGATCCGGAAGCCTTGGCAAGTTCTAGCACTAGGTCCCGGTGCGAATAGCGCGCCCAACCTCGAGACTGCGCAATAATTTCGAACGCCTGCGTCAGCAGCGCATCCCCCGCCAGCACTGCAACCCCTTCCCCAAATACCTTGTGATTCGTGGGTTTTCCGCGACGAAAATCATCATTGTCCATCGCCGGCAGATCGTCGTGGATGAGGGAATAGGTGTGGATGCACTCGACCGCACAGGCCATCGGCATGGCGTCGCTCCATCCCCCGCCGCAAGCCTCGGCTGCGGCGAGGACGAGCGCGGGTCGCATCCGTTTGCCTCCTGCAAACAACGAATAGCGCATGGCCTTGTGTATCGTCGCGGGCTTAACGGAGGCTGAGGGGAGAAAGCGCCCTAGGGCGCGGTCCACATCGCGACAGCAGCGCGTGAGATAGGCGTCGAGCGGGAAGGGGGGTGGCGCGGTTTTGGCGTTGGATCGTTTCACGGAACGCATGGGCGGCGTTTTTACCAGCCCATCCGCGATAGGCAAGCCTGGGGTGGTGCAGAGGTGGGGAAGGGGTGTGATTAAAAGTGGGTGAGACTGGAGGCTCGCCTATCCGAAGACGTGGGACGGGGATGGGGATGGGCCGGTACGGCCCACACTACAGAACTGCAGCCCTGCTTCTGTAGTGTCGTCCGTATCGGACGATCCGGGCGGGATGGGCCGGTACGGCCCACACTACAGAACTACAGCCCTACTTTGAAACAGTGCAGGCAGAGTTCAGCGCCCCGGTCTTTTTTGCGTCTCTTGCGCCTTTTCGCGGCTAAACCCGGCCCTGCCCGTTTCCGATCCGGGGAGGAGCGTTTACTGTGGATGGCGCGGAGCACCCCCGAAGTGAGCAGCGAAGGAGGCATAGCCGACTTCATCATAGAGCAGCGCATCGATCGCGGCGACTAGCGGCGCGGCGGTCGCAAGCCCGGAGAACACCGCTCGATCCCCAATCTCGCTTTCCAAAACGAATGTCGGCCGTTGGGACACTTTCAATGAATGAAACTCCTCGGTTGAGGCGCGTGCACGCGCCGCGATTTCAGCAGATTGCGCCCGTGCGCGAAGTTCCACCGGATTCAAGGCCGGCACCCCTTGCACCGCCGCTGCGATAGATTCCTCCCACTGCCCCACCTTCCGACCGTCGACCAGCGCGGCGCGCGCGATGGCCAACCTGACCCTGTCGTCCCTCACACCAAAATCCTTGCCCGCCTCCGCGACCAGATTAGGCGCTGGATAGGACTCCGTCCCGGGCTCAAACTAACCCGAATTGAGCATCGTGGGGGCGCGCATGAGAGTTCCGCTGCGCCGATAGAACCACTCGCACTGAGCCAGGCTCACCGGCAACCCCGTCTGCTCCATGAGGGCCAACTTCCACTCAAAATCCACCCGACCGCCATAGCGCTGCTTGAGTTCAGCCCAAGCGGGCTCGGCCCAAAAACACCAAGAGGAGAGGACTTCGAGGTAATAGGTAATTTTCATCCCGCAGCACGGGTGTGGCGATCAACCTTCCTTCGGTTGCTCCTTGGCCCAGGAGTCGCGCAAAGTCGTGGTGCGATTGAACACCGGTCGACCGGGGGTGGATTCCTGGGTGTCGACGCAAAAGTAGCCCATCCGCTCGAATTGGAATCGTTGGCCTGGCTTCGCTTCGGCGAGGGAGGGTTCCAAGCGACAGTCAGACAGGACTTCCAGCGACTTGGGATTCAGGAACGACTTGAAGTCTTTGCCCGGCTGGGAGTCTGGCTGCTCGACGGTGAAGAGTCGGTCGTAGAGACGCACCGCGGCTGACAGAGCGTGCTGGGCGGAAACCCAATGGATGGTGGCCTTGATCTTTCGACCTGCGGTTGCGCCGCCCGACTTCGATTCCGGATCGAGGGTGCATCGCAGCTCGGTCACTACTCCGCTGGCATCCTTCACCACGCTCACGCACTTGAGGATATAGGAGTACCGCAGGCGCACTTCGCTTCCTGGGAAGAGGCGGAAGAATTTTTTCGCGGGAAATTCCATGAAATCATCCCTCTCGATGTAGATCACCTTCGAGAACGGCAGCTTGCGAGTGCCGGCAGCCGCATCCTCCGGGTTGTTGATCCCCTCGAGCCATTCCACCTGATCTGCAGGGTAGTTTTCGATGGTCACCTTGAGCGGACGCAGCACCGCCAGCGCACGGTTCGAAGTCTTGTTGAGATCCTCGCGGATGGAGAACTCGAGCACGGACGCATCGGTAACGCCATTGTACTTGGTCACTCCGATCATCTCGCAAAAATGTCGGATCGAACCCGGAGTGAAACCGCGACGTCGCAATCCCGAGATCGTCGGCATGCGCGGATCATCCCATCCGGTTACGATCTTCTCCTGCACCAGTTGGAGCAGCTTTCGCTTGCTCATTACCGTGTATCCCAGACTCAGCCGAGCGAACTCGTACTGATGCGGCAGGGCGCGGGGGAGATGGAGTGCTTCCAAGATCCAGTCGTAGAGCGGGCGATGCACCTCGAACTCGAGGGTGCAGATGGAATGAGTGATACCCTCGATGTAATCGCTCAGGCAGTGAGCAAAATCATACATGGGATAAATGCACCACTTGCTCCCGGTCTGGTGGTGCTCGGCGTGACGGATGCGGTAGAGCACCGGATCGCGGAGCCAGATGTTGGGCGAGGTCATGTCGATCTTCGCGCGCAGCGTTCGCGCGCCGTCGGGAAACTCTCCAGCGCGCATCCGCTGGAAGAGGTCCAGGCTCTCCTCCACAGAACGGGTCCGGAACGGACTGTCCTGTCCCGGGCGGTCCGGGGATCCGCGATAACGTTCCATGTCCTCGGGCGACAGATCGCAGATATAAGCCTTACCCTGGCGGATCACCTCCAACGCGAAGTCATAGAGCTGATGGAAGTAGTCCGAGGCGTAGAACGGCTCGAGTATCGCCCCCGCCGCCTCGCCTGCCTTAACTCCAGTGCCCGTCGTATCCCCCGCCCTCTTGAGCGTCAGCACCTGGTCAGCCCAGCCGCCGATCAGCCACCTGACATCCTCCTGGATCGATTCCACATACTCCACGTCCTCACGGGTGGGATTGGTATCGTCCATCCGCAAATTGCAGCGGCCCTTAAAATCGCGAGCGAGGCCGAAGTTCAGGCAGATCGACTTGGCGTGCCCGATGTGGAGATAGCCATTCGGCTCTGGGGGAAAACGCGTTCCCACCCGTCCCTCATAACGGCCATCCTGCAGGTGCCCGGCAATGATCTCATGGATGAAATGGTGGTGTGCTTCCGGCGCGTTTGCGTCGGTCGGAATGTGCGGATCGTTCGACATAGAAGTGCCGTCTTTCATCGACGGGGGCGGAGGTTACTGCAAGCCCCGGCGGAGGGGTAGAAAATAGAGCGCTCGCGACCGAGTGCTCCGAATGGCCACAAAAAAGGTAGAGCGGAGCCCTCTCGGAGAGAACTCAGCTCGCCAAACAGGACCCAGCCGAGACGGCCCTCTAGAGGGTCTGGCTCAGTCGAGCCAGGGTGGCAACGCCAGTGACCGCGATGGCTCCTCCGATGATCTCCTGCCAGCGGGTTCGCTCCCCTTCCATCCAGTGAGCAAAAGGAATAATGACCAGCGGCGTGAGGGCCACGATTGGGAGCACGATGCCCGTCGGCTGGGTAGCTAGGGCCCACTGAAAACAACTCACTCCGAGCACCGGTCCGGCGAGAGTGTTGCAAAAAACCCAGAAAAACACCCGTCGACGTGAGGGGGGGTGCGGATCCAGAGAGCTGGGCGTCAGAATCGACTTGGAGGAAAGCCTGCACTGTGCGCGATAGACCCCATAGGTGATGAGGGCGACCAACAGTCCGCCCAAGACCCTCTGATAAGCCGCATTCACTCCGGACGGCGGAAGCTGTCCCATGGCGACCGCAACGCTGTTTGCTTTCCGACTGAATACTGCACCCAAGGACTGCCCCATCATCGCCACCAGGGAGAACATGACTCCTGCTCCGAACTGCGGATGCCGTTCCGGCACCTGCTTTCCAGGTGCCAAAGCGTAGGTCACTCCCCCCAACGAGACCGCGATGCAAACCATCTGTCCTGCTGTCAACCGCGTACCCAGCCACAGGAACTCCACCAGCGCCGCGGTGGGCGCGGCGAGGCAGTGAACGATCATAATGGCGATACGAGAGCCTACTCGCGGGTAGGCCTGGAAGAGGGCGACATCGCCGACGCCGAAGCCCACCAATCCACTCACGAAAAACCAGGGGAGCGCCGCACCCTGCAAGCCGATGCCGAAAGCATGAGACCACGCTCCCAGGAGAAGGGTCGCGATTACCAGCCGCCAGAAGTTCGCGGTGATTCCTCCGAGTGCCCGCGCAGTCCGCTGGGCGAACAGCGCCGAAAAGGAATACAGCACGGTGCTGAGGAAGGCGGGTAACATGGGAGTGAATGGTTATCGGGGAAACGCCGGGGTGTCCCGAGCGATCCCGATCACTTGATCACGAATGTGCCCATATACCGACGTAGCGGGGATACACTCCGTACCTTCCGCTTGCTGCTGCGGGAGGATCAAGATTGGGAAATCTTTGAGATCCCTCGGCCTGGCACCATGCGATCCCTTGACCAGAGTGGCATCGAGAGGGATCACATCCATCAGCATCCGAAACCCGAGCTGCTTTTTCAACAGACGCCACGCGATCCGCAATTTTGGCGCGTGAAGCGAAGGATCCAAAAAGAGCTCGACCGGGTCGTATCCCGGCTTGCGATGAATATCCACACAGCGCGCAAAATCGGGTGCCATCGAATCCTCGAGCCAGTAGTAGTAAGTGAACCACGCCTCAGAATCCGCGACGACCACGAAGTCGCCGGCGCGTTCGTGGCGCAGCCCTGCGGATTCCTGGGCGGTTCGGTCGATCACTTGTGCGACCCCGGCGAGCCCCGCGAGCGTCGCGCGAACCTCCTCGCGCACGCTAGGGTCGTTGACGTACACGTGCGCGACTTGGTGGTCCGCCACCGCGAAAGCGCTGCTATTCCCCGCATCCAGCAGCTCACGCCCCAGTTCTTCTTTGATCGTGAGCCATCCCTTCTCGCGGAAAACGCGATTGAGATGAATCGGCTTCGACACCTCCGTGATGCCGTATTCGGAGACCAAGAGCACTTGAACATTCCTTCGCGCAAAGAAATCGAGAAGCTCCCCCACGATCTCATCGATTTGCCGGAGATCGTTGGAGATGGAGGGATGGCGAGGGCCGAGTCGCTGGAGATTGTAGTCGAGGTGGGGCAGGTAGATCAGGTTGAGGGTGGGTGAGTATCGTTCCTCCACCTGGCGCGCCGAGGCGGCGATCCATCGCGTGGCGCAGTCGGCACCTCCCGCGGGAGAAGGCCGCCCCGCCGCAGGGCCCCAAAACCCGGGGAATGGAAACTCTCCCAAAACTTTCTTGAGCTCTGGGCGAAGAGAGTAAGGCCATGAGTAGATGTCGAAAAACTTTCGTCCGTCCGCCGGATACATCGGTCTGGGGGTGACCGAATAGTCAGCGGTGGAGTACATGTTATACCACCAGAAAAGATTTGCGCAGGTGAAGCCCGGCACTCGCTCTCTCAACTCGTCCCAGACTTTCCTTCCGTCAACGAGGCGGTTCGATTGCTTCCAAAACTGCACCTCCGCCAGCCGACGGTCATACCATCCATTGGCCACGGCTCCATGGCCGCCAGGGGAAAGTCCGGTGAGGTAAGTGGACTGCGCAGTGCAGGTCACCGCAGGCAGAACGGGGTCGATGCGCAGGAGTGATCCGCTCTTGGCGAACGCGGTGATGCGGGGAAGATCAGGACCCAGATGACCCTCCGTCAACCCGACGACATTGAGGACCGCGACGCGTGGCATGAGTTCGGGAAAGGAAAGAGTTTGGGCTATGCGCTGCGACGACGCGTGGAGCGCGTCAGTCGTTTCTTCTTGGAATGATGCCGCTGGGTGAGTTCATCGATCGACTGCAACACCACCTTCGAATCCATTTCATGAACCTCGAAGCCTTCCCCGATGGCTTTGAGTAGAGTGATGGTGAGCTGGCCTCCGAGATGTTCCCGAAACTCTTCGAGTCCCACCAGGACGGTCAACGATTCATCCTCATTGGCGTTGAGCAATTCGTTGGTGAAGAGCTCGAATCCCAGCGCTTCCAGGAGATCAAGAACTCGATCGCAACTCACGCTGTCGAGATAGTTGCAGCGACGCGCGTAAATCGTATCCAGCGCGATGCCGATAGCCACCGCCTCGCCATGCCGAAGTCGATATTCGGAAAGCTGCTCCAGCTTGTGCGCTGCCCAATGGCCGAAGTCGAGCGGACGTGCCGAGCCGAACTCGAACGGGTCCCCTGAGTTCGCGATGTGGTTGACGTGGAGTTCAGCGCATCGCTGGATAAGCCGCTGCATCGGCGCGGGAGCGAAGCGCCGCAGCGCGGGGGACTCCTGCTCGATCCAGTCGAAGAAGCTCGCGTCGCGAATGAGCGCCACCTTCACGGCCTCGACATACCCGGCCCTCTTATCTCGCGGAGGACAGGAACGGAGCAGATTGAAGTCGTTGATGACTGCGAAGGGCGGAGCGAAGGTGCCGATGAAATTCTTTTTTCCAAACGCGTTGATGCCATTTTTCACCCCAACTCCTGAATCGTCCTGACTCAATGTCGTGGTGGGAATCCTGACATGCCGCACTCCGCGGTGGGCGGTAGCGGCCGCAAGGCCGACCATATCCAAGAGTGCCCCTCCGCCGATCGCCAGGATGTAGGAGTGACGATCGATGTGATAGCGATCCACCTGTGATTGAATCTCGGAGACATGGAAATAGGAATTTTTGGTCCGTTCGCCTCCTTCCACCGCGATGGGAGAACAGACCAGTTGCATCGATCGGGCGTGCGCTCGGAAATAGGCCTCGATGGAGGGAATCAGCTTGGGTTGCGCGACGGCGAGCGCTTCATCGACGATCACCAGCACCTTCCGAAGCGTGGCGCTTTGCGATTCGATGAGGACATCGCGCAGGGTCAGGTTCCGTCGATTAAAAATATCACGCGCAAAGAAAATCTGATGGCGATAGCTCACCTCGATGGTGCGTTCAAGGACGGTCATTGAATCTAGAATGCGGTCAGTTCCGGGGGATTTGCCAGTCTCGAGTGGATCCCGG